>CAYQKZ010000508.1:0-2299 GCA_964418135.1 uncultured Desulfobacterales bacterium | reverse complement strand
TCAAACTCGATAAACGACTGAAGGATGAACTACTTTCCCAGATTCAGGAAAAAGATGCAGTCCTGCTCACCGATCCACAGGGAAAGATTCTGGCGTCCAGAAATGCCGAGAGACTTCTTGTGCCGGCATCGACCCTCAAAATTCTGACCGCACTGGTCGCAATTCACTATCTTGGCGAAAATTATCGATTCATCACCGAATGTTATCTGGATACGGAGCAGAACCTGAAAATCAAGGGATTCGGCGATCCCATGTTTGTTTCGGAAATCATGCCGGATTTTTCAAAGCAGGTATCCCCTCATCTTCAACATTACAGGGATATGGTTCTGGATGATTCAGCTTTTCAGCAGCCTCTACGGATTCCCGGTGTCTCCGAGACGACCGAACCTTATGATGCACCCAATGCAGCATTCTGTGCCAATTTCAACACTATCAATTTCCAGAAGACAACTGCCGGCAAATACATCAGTGCCGAGCCCCAAACTCCGCTGATTCCCTTTGCTGTTTCCCGAATCCGTTCTTCGGGAACAGACTCCGGCAGAATCGTGTTTTCCCACTCTCAGGGAGAAAACGTACTCTACGCCGGGCATTTGGTCGCCGCTTTTTTATCGCAGCAGGGGATTACATCCTCCGGACAGATTCGAATGGGTCGGATAGAAGACGGAGACAAACTTTTAATCAGATATGCTTCCCCGTATCGGCTGACGGATGTCATTACCAAACTCATGGCTTACTCCAATAATTATACCGCCAACCAACTGTTCATTGCCGCCGGTATCCAGGCGTACGGGCTGCCCGGCACGATCGACAAAGGTATCCGGGCATCCCAGGAATTCCTCCGGAAAGAACTCCAGATCGAAACTGTCAAACTGGCTGAAGGATCGGGAATTTCACGCGAAAACCGCATTACTGCCATTCAGATGGACCAGCTTTTGATCTGTTTTTATCCGTATCGGCAGTTGATGCGAAGACAGGGAAACGAGCTTTTCAAGACCGGAACTTTGGACGGGATTCGCACCCGGGCCGGTTATATCGAAGATGGAAGCGGAGGTTGCTACCGGTTCGTAATCATGATCAATACCCCCGGTAAAACCACTGACTCTGTGATGGAAATCATCCGCAGGGTTACCGGCGCTAGGCTTGATCCGAAAAGGTTTCATTCAAGAGGGGCTGATAGCGGCAGCGTGCTTTCCAGCTCCCCGGCAGTATCCTGACAGCCTGTGAGAATTCTCGATGCCAGATTCTTTATGTTTGCATTTTTTTAGTAATATAATCAGACAGATTATGTTATAAAGGGGTGATGAGCTTATGCAGGGGATTGTGCAAGTGGGTGGATCTGAGATAATTTCCATATGGAATCATAGACCAAAAGCTCGCCCGCAGGGCGCTAAATTCATACAGGAGCCACATGACATACAGACGGATCGACCCCACTGCAGACTGCGGCATCGCGGTATGGGGGGCGGATATCAATTCCCTTTTCGAAAACGCCGGTTTGGCTCTTTTCGACCTGATCGCCGACATCGACCGGGTGAAATCCGCCCTGGAATATTCCATTCAGGTTGCTGGATCGGACTGGGCGGATCTCATGGTCAACTGGCTGCGGGAACTGCTGTATTTCTGGACCGGCAAGGAACTGCTGGTAAAAGAGATTGATGTGATGGAAATTCATGAATTCCAGTTATCCGCAACCATCCGTCTTGAACCGTATGATGCCGATCGACACCGTCTGAATCATGAAATCAAAGCTGTTACCTATCATCGTATTCAGGTCTGCCCATCCCCAGAAGGCTGGGAAGCCATTGTTGTTTTTGATGTTTAACTGAAGCTAAGGATCACATTGTGATTACTACCGAACACCAGATTATTTTCTGCAATTCCAGAAAGATTTCCGCAATTCCGGATCAGTCTGTCGATCTGGTGATTACGTCCCCCCCTTACCCCATGATCCAGATGTGGGATGAACTCTTTGCATCCCTTTCCGCCTCTATCCAGCAAGCGCTGGAGGCGGGAAATGGAAACACGGCATTTTCTCTGATGCACGAAGAGCTGGATGCTGTCTGGACAGAGATGTACCGGGTACTCAAGAATGGCGCCTTTCTCTGCATCAATATCGGCGATGCCGTGCGGACCATCAATGACAAGTTCCAATTATATTCCAATCATTCCCGAATTGTCTCTTTCTGTACGAGTATCGGCTTTGATGCCCTTCCCGTCATATTGTGGCGCAAACAGACCAATGCGCCGAACAAATTCATGGGCTCCGGGATGCTTCCGGCAGGTGCCTATATCACGCTGG
>CAYQKZ010000507.1:0-2302 GCA_964418135.1 uncultured Desulfobacterales bacterium | reverse complement strand
CCAGCCCATAAGTAATAGACAGGCCCAGCCCGGTGCCTCCGGATCGGCTTTTGGTGGTGAAAAAAGGCTCAAAAACGCGCTTCATATCGGATTCTGTTATGCCGCATCCGTTATCGGCAACCATGATGGATATCTCATTTTCATTGCGTCTGGAAACTTTGATTCCCAGATTCCCTCCGTCTGTCATGGCGGCAAAGGCATTGTTGATCAGGTTGAGAAAAATCTGCTGAAGCTTTCCCCGATCGCTTTCAAACTCAGGAATATCGTCCGGAATTTCCACGGCGATCGTGATGCTTTTATATTCAGCTTCCTTGGCAAGAAACCCCAGAACATCTTCAATGACAGATTTGATGCTGAGCTTCTGAACACTCACTTCGATGTGACGGGCAAAGTTGAGCAGCCTTTTGGTGATGGTGCCACATCTTTCCACCGATGAAATGATGGAATCGACCAGACCGTTTAATTTGGCATCTTCGGCATACTCTTTCCGAAAAGTGAAAATGTCTTTGATAAGTCCTGCTTTTTCGTTGATGATGGCCAGGGGATTGTTGATTTCGTGGGCAACACCGGCGGCAAGTCGTCCGATGGATGCCAGCTTGTTGGCGTATTCAATCTTGTGCAGCGTCATGACCCGCCTCTGATCCGCCAGAAAGACGTTGTTGACCAGATAGGTGGATACACCGATAATCACAACCAGAATTGCGGAAATACTGACTGTCAGAAATCCGATCAACTGAGATCGGGTTTCAAACCATGGCTTCATCAGATCGGTTTTCTGCTTGGTGACGATCAGGATGAAAGGGGTGTCGGTAATATAGGCATAACCGACGATCAATGTACACCCATCTTTATCTGGTGTTTGATAAACGACCGTGTTCATAGAATATTCAGGCACAGAGAGCGAAACTTTTTCCAGCACTGCATTCAGATGTCGGGAAGGAATCTGTAGAATTCCGTCCTGATTGATGATAAACGCGTCCCCTGAGCCTGTCAGCTCCAGCTCCGATAACAGCGATTTGAACCGATCCATATCCAGAGATGCCCGCAGAACAAAGAAAGAACCGTTTGGCAGATTGTGTCGGACGGCAATGACAAAATGCGGAACATGGCGAATGCCGAGAAACACATCACTGATGTAAACATGGCGCTCCAGGACTTCCCGATACCACGCTTGATTGCTGTAATCCACCCCAATAAGGTGATACGGTCCGACATAATTGACCTGAACCCCGGTTTCGTCGATGACACCGATATCGCAAAACCCGCCAATGCTTTTTTTCAGGTTTTCCAGAATCTCGGACAGGCGGTCTGGATTGTTTAGATTTTCCAGGGTGTTGTCATGTATGATAAAATTCAGGGCTAATTTTCGTTCATCGAGAAAAAATGAAATACTTCGTCGGGTATTCGAAACCAGACGGGAAGTCCTGAGCAGGATTTCCGATTCAATGGCGTTTTGTGCGACATTATAGTCGATGCTAGCCATGAGAATCAGCGGAATCAGCGAAACCCCCGCAGTCATGAACACCGCCAGTTTCCAGATTTTTCGAAAATTGAACAGGGATTTGAACGGCCCTGCTGCAACATCTTGATGATCCCAGAATTTGGGAATTAAACGGATTGCAATCATGCTTGCCTCACGGTAAGGACCCGCAGTCGATGTCGATCATGATCCGCCGGTTTTCTTTTTTTGAGATTGAATTTTTTCATTGGCCTGTTTCAACGTCTCGCTGAGTACATCGATATCAACGGGCTTCTGCAGATAGGCAAATGCTCCCAGACTCATGCAGGTCTGCCGATCCGCTTCCGATCCATGCCCAGTCAAAATGATGACTTCGATCCTTGGCTGGGTTTCCTTGACTCTGCGAAGGACTTCGATTCCGTCGATGCCCGGCATCTTCAGATCCAGAATCATGACTTCGGGCTCTTCATCGTGAACCAGCTTCAGTGCCGATTCTCCGTCAAATGCCACTGCAGAGCCCATATCCCGGAGAAGCAGGCGTTCGGACAGGGTCTGGACGAATTCCCGTTCGTCATCTACGAGCAGCACTTTTGAAGGAACTTCAAAATCAAATTTCCGATAGATATCCGACTGATGGAAATCCTTCCCCACACAGGTTTCGGTGTTTTTTACACCCGGAACCATGCCGGCAATGGATTTCAATTCCTGCTCCAGACGGCTGAGCATCAGCACGTGCTTGTTGATGGTCAGGGTCACTGCGCCGTTTTCGGCACTGACCCCCACCTCGTGTCCTTCGTTGGCCAAAGCCACGCAGTACTTCACGAGTTCTTCGAAATGGAAGCA
>CAYQKZ010000506.1:432-2304 GCA_964418135.1 uncultured Desulfobacterales bacterium | reverse complement strand
TGCTCGATCCTGGAAGCTCCCTGAGCTTCCAGGATGGGCGCCATCGAAGTGGAATCCTGTGCATTCAGGTCGGGTGTCCAGGTACCCGAAAAATCTGTATGATCCGATGCCTGAAGCCGATGGCCTGCCACTGTCATCAATAAAAACAAACTGAAGATGAGCTGGTAATATTTCATAAGGGTATCTTTGACCATTGGCGAGGGTGATTTTGTGGGGGCAATCTTTGAAACGATGGAGAAATTACTGTCTGATGTTCATAACATAGAGGCTCGGGCAACATGCCGACATGTTGCCCGAGTTCGTTATGTTCAGGCTTTGGTTTTATTTTTTTCTATTTTTTCCTGCTTTTTTTCTTTCACTGTTTTCTGGGGTTTTTTCTTTTCGCTCTTTTTAATATCCTTTGATTTTGACATACTGCCTCCTTCTTTTTTGACTGCCATTGTTGCAGCGGCTCCGGGTATTAAGATGGAACCCAAACAAAGACTTCTACGCGTATGGCATGAAAGAATTCTCTGTCGTGATCAAGAAATAAAGAATTTCATGCCGTTTCTATAACATCTGCAGCGTTATGAATCAATCACAGTTTTCAGTTTTTTCGATTCTCTAACATAATGATTTGATCATTTATTTGGATGTCATCACCCACACGCCATCAAAACTTTCCGGTGGCGATGCCATGTAATACCGGCATTTGTCGAGATAACGCTGTGCCGGAGGGTCTTGATCTGCAATGGAAACAAACACTTTTTCGGCATCCGAGAAGCAGCCGGCATAAAACAGGCGAAGGCCCTGATCGAAAATTTCCAGCGTTTGTTTCAGGTGCCGATACATTTCAGGAAGCATCGGTTCATAGACGGTGACGGGCTCTTTGCGACCCACAACCGCCAGTCTGGCGATTTCACGTACCGGAAAAACAGAGTCGATTCCCTGACGGGTGGCTTCCGAGATCATCACATAGGTACCGAAAGCCTTGTTGGCGCCTTCAAGCCGCGCAGCCAGATTGACGGAATCTCCCAGCATGGTGTAGTCGAAACGACGGGTGGATCCCATATTGCCCACAACGGCTGATCCTGTGTGAATGCCGATCCGCATGCGAAGTTCTCTGCCGAAGCGTTTTTCAAACTGTGGATTCAAACGCACCAGTTGCTCCTGACAGCGAAGGGCGGCTCGAACCACCCGAAGGGGATGGTCGTCGACCGCAAGTGGCGCATTCCAGAAAGCGATGATGGCGTCTCCCTCGAATTTATCCACAGTACCGGATTCTTCATGAATGATATCGGTCATGGCGGATAAATATTCATTCAGCAGCGAGGTCAGGGCTTCGGGGTCAAGCCTTTCGGAAATGGTGGTGAATCCTTCGAGATCCGAAAAAAAAATGGATAGAACCCGCCGCTATCCACGAAGACCTCACCTCTGGAGGCGTGAAATTACGCGATCTATCACCGCCGTAGTTCTGTATTGTTTGAAAGCCCCCTGAATGAATCGTTTCTGTTGTCCTTCCGTGGCATAATTGATGATAAAGACCAGAGACAGTGTGGCAGCAATGGCGATTTCAGGGGCTACCAGGGGAAGGGCCCACCCTCCGGCATAGCCGGCCAGTACCGCAATCACCGGTAAGGAAAGGAAAAGGATGCTGACCAAGACATGGCCCAAGGCGCTGCTGAAAATTGAACCCGCCATACCGGCTGCAAGCGCAAGTCCGAGCGAAGCCACCAGCCAGACCGCAGTCGGACACCGGCGCATGAAATTTCCGGACAGCAGATTATCCAGTATGGTGGCCTGAATCGCCACCCCCGGGGTGATGCCATCCACCGGAGAGGGTCGAAGGTCGAACAAGCCGGGAGCGGTGAATCCGAAAAACACGAATTGATC
>CAYQKZ010000506.1:0-422 GCA_964418135.1 uncultured Desulfobacterales bacterium | reverse complement strand
CGCGAAGCCGCAACTCGGATTGAATCACTGCGGCTGCACTGAAATTTCGGTAGGTTCCAGCAGGTCCGGTGAAGCGGAGAATGGCATCTCCGTCGGGTGAAATGGGGATGATCCGGTCTCCGATCGACAGATTGCCGGAACTTACGCCAACATGCGTCGATGGATATGCAGCCAGATAGGCACCCAGGCCGAGGGATGGCATCAAACGATCGTCGAATGACGCGGCGATGGTGGCCTTGCGATAAATACCATCCGCATCCGGGTTCATATGGGTGTTGCATAGCACTGCCATTGCGCCGGCCAGTTCGGGAATCGGAAAAGCGGCTCGGGGGAAGTTCGGCGAATTCCGGTTGACGTCATGAGAGGCGATAACGGGGAAAACCGGCTCTCTGACACCGTTTGGCCATGCGGTCTGACTGCCG
>CAYQKZ010000505.1:0-2313 GCA_964418135.1 uncultured Desulfobacterales bacterium | reverse complement strand
TTTTTTTCAGGTCATCTGCCATGACAGGTCTCCATGAATTCTAAGGTACTATAAAGAAAAACATCCATTCACATCCGATATCGTGCGGCTGTTCAGGTATTCGGCGATCATCTGATCATATGCGGCCGTGTGTTTAAAAGCTTTCTGCGCCAGCCTGAAACGAAGGTCCAGTGAAATCCGGCCGTTTCCGGCCCGCATCTCGGAGATAACATCTGCATAGTCATTCGGATCGACCACGGATGCCACCCGGATGAAATTCTTGGCCGAGGCCCGGATCATGCAGGGCCCGCCGATATCGATATTGCCCCGGGCCTCTTCGACGGTAACATCCGGTCTGGATATGGTCTGCTTGAACGGGTAGAGATTGACCACCACCATATCGAAAGGCACGGCGCCGGTTCGGGCCAGATCGCCCTGGTGATCGCCGTTGTAGGTTTCGGTCAGAATACTCAAATAAATCTTGAAATCCAGTGTTTTGACCAGCCCCCCCTGGGTTTCCGGCTGGCCGGTGTAATCCGACACCTGTTTCAGGCAGGTTTCAGCCCGATTTCCCAGAATCTCCCGGATGGCGTTGTAGGTGCCGCCGGTCGAGTACAGTGTCATTTGCGGATTGATTTCTAAAAGTTGCGTGACGAGTAGATTGAGATTGCTTTTGTCTGAAACACTGATCAATACGTTGCGGATTGCAACCATCGGATCGATCCGAGTCACCACGTTGATTGTCATAGTTTATACCTCTCCTTCATATTCCTGTAAAAACCGGTTAAAAAATTCGGTCATGAACTGGTGGCGTTCATCGGCCATGCGTTTGCCTTCGGAAGTCATCATGCGATCCTTGATTTTGCGCAGCTTGACCCGATATTCCCTGAATCCGGTATCATCGATCGAATACGATGCGCTTTTTTCCGGGTCGAGATCGGGGCTGTGGAGTCTGGCGCCGATTTCGCCGGCAAAGAGATAGGCTCTGGCAATGCCGATGGCGCCGATGGCATCGAGCTTGTCGGCATCGAACAGCACTTTGGCCTCGATGGTTTTCGGGATATGGTGTCCCCGAAACCGGTGGGTGCGGATACAGTGCAGGATATTGTCTTTCCGTTCGGACGAAAATGCCAGGCCGGCCACGATCGGTTCGGCCAGAACCGCGCCGTGAACGGCATGACAGACCGCTCCCCGGGCTGCATCCTGATGAACTCTGCCGATATCGTGCAGCAGGGCCCCAACCTTCAGGACATCCATGTCTGCCTGTTCCACCGGACCGATGCGCTCACACAATTTGAGAACCCGACGGGTATGATCCCAGTCGTGGCTGGCACGCGCGCCGGTGAAGCATTGTCTGGCTATGGCGTGAATATCCATCTCAGGCGGCCGCTTTGCCGCTCAGCTCCGTGATGGGCACCTGGATGACGATGATTTTATCCACGGACGAATCCAGATAGGTATAATTTTTGTCGGAATACTGGCGCATGATGATATCCAAAGCGGCCCGCTTTTGGGCGGCATCCTCGACAAAGGATGCCAAGCCAAATCCGATGGCGCTCTGAAAAGAAAACCCCCATTGGCAGGCGCTCTCGCCTGTTTTCAGTCGGCAGTCTCCTTCGAACTCGATACAGACGCGGGGGTTTTTGCGAAGGATATCGATTTTTCTGCCTTCGGGGGCGCTGTGAAAATACACGATACCGTCCTGGTATCCAAAACTCATGGGGATGACATATGGCTGGCCATCATCGGACAGTGCCAGTCGGCAGATGGCCGCCTGGCGGATGATCGATTCGACGGCTGCCGGATCGGTGATTTCTTTGTCTTTTCTTCTCATAATTTCCTTGCTTTCAGCCCAGGCTCATGACCGATTTCCACCGCTCGAATTCGGTGGATACGGGCAGATTTTTTTGTTTGAGAACTTCGATGAACCGGCTGTCGTTGAATCGCAGATAGGGATTGACTTTCAGCTCTTCGCCCATCTGCGAGAAGACATGCGCCGGATTGTAGGATTTCAGGTACGGGTCGATATCCGGATTGTCGGGCTCGACGATCCGCGAAAAAGACATGGCATACTGTAGATAATCATGCCCCGCATAGACCACTGTGTCTGCTGGAAAGGCCATCAGAAATTTGATGGATTGGTAAAAGGCCCGAAGATTGCCGGAAAAGCAGTTGCCGACGGTTCCGTTGAACAAGGTGTCTCCGGTGATCAGGCAATGGCCGACGTGAAAGGTGACCGAGTCGTCGGTATGGCCGGGGGTGGCATAGACCTGGATGGCTGAGCCATCCAGCTCGAAGGGCGTCGTCTTTCCGGCAAGGGCCTGGCTGTCCAGT
>CAYQKZ010000504.1:0-2328 GCA_964418135.1 uncultured Desulfobacterales bacterium | reverse complement strand
ATCACGGGAGGCAGGGCGATAACCGGAGAAACTGCGGCAGCACCCTCTCCTGCGGTCAGGATGATAACAAAAACGATCTGAAGCAGTAATTTGAGCAGCATTTATTCTCTCTATCAACAGCAGGATATTTCACGAAAGTGATTTTATTATTTCATATCGCAAGGATTCTGGAAAGTACAATCTCGGAAGGGATTGGAAAAAACCGGTCCACCCAAAGACTTTTTCAAACACCGACAAAAGGCTCGGGAGCGCAAGCGCGCCCGGCCAGATGTTCCAGAGCCTGGAGAATCCGCTCGCTGGACCGGCCATCCCCGTAAGGGTTTGTGGCATGGGACATCCTGCAATAAGCGTCAGAATTGCTTAGCAGATGCGAAGCTTCTTCAATGATCCGGGCTGCATCGGTTCCGACCAGCTTGGCGGTGCCGGCCTGGATGCCTTCCGGCCTTTCCGTAGTGGTACGCAAAACCAGAACCGGTTTACCAAGAGCCGGTGCTTCTTCCTGAATGCCGCCGGAATCCGTGAGTACCAGATACGACTGTTTCATGAAGTGGAGGGTTTCCAGGTAGTCGATGGGATCCAGCAGTATGATCCGGTCTTGACCCGAAAGCCGGGGAAATACGGTATCCCGAACCGCCGGACTTAAATGGACGGGAAAGACAACGATAATGTCTCTGAAAGTATTGACCAGTTCAATCAGTGCGCGGCAAATCGCTTCCTGAGGTTCGCCCTGGTTTTCCCGGCGGTGGGATGTGACCAACACCATGCGCAGGTTTTCGGAGACAACACGGTGAAGAACCGGGTGATCGCAATTTCGGTTCCAGCCCACAACATCCATCAATGCATCGATCACCGTATTGCCAGTCAGCCAGATCCGATCCCGGCCGATCCCTTCCATCAATAGATTCTGGTGGGCCTTTGCCGTAGGCGCAAAATGCGCATCGGCAATCACCGATGTCATGCGGCGGTTCATTTCTTCCGGAAACGGGTTGGTCTTATTCTGCGTTCTCAAGCCTGCTTCCACATGCGCCACCGGAATCTTGTGATAAAAGGCGGAAAGGGCAGCCACAAATGTCGTGGTCGTATCACCCTGAACCACCACGAAATCCGGCTTTTCCTTCATAAGAATGCCGTCGAGTCCGGTAACGGCGGCGGCCGTAATCTCTGCAAGGGTCTGACGCGGGCGAAGAATGCTCAAATCATAATCCGGCTTAATGGCAAAAAGCGCCAAAACCTGATCCAGCATCTGTCGGTGCTGTGCCGTAACGATGGTGATCGGCTGAAACTGCCCGGGCCGATCCGCCATCCGTCGAATCAACGGCGCCAGTTTGATTGCTTCAGGCCGTGTGCCAAAAATGACTGCCGTTCTGATGGGATCATGTGTTGATTTGATCATCTGCCGAGCGCCTTCAGCACTTCCCTGCGCCAGCCTGAGCGCTCTGCGGAATCTATATCCGGAATGTCGGACATGAGGCGGGAAAACGTCTCGTTGGCAGGAAATACCGTTCCATCGGGATTCAGGACTGGAATGCCCGGATGCATGGACGATTGCTGGCCTTTCGGAATCCACCGGATGGGCGTGAAGGCGGCCAGATCATACAGGGCCGCGTAGCGATTTCCCGCCGGCGCATTGCCCCGAGCATAAAGGGAATCAAAGACGGCATAGAGAACAGGCGCTTCCGGAGACACAGAACACGAAGTGATGTCCGAAAAGAGATCGTGGAGGGCGGTAAAGGCCCGAGGCCGGATGCGTCCGTCGGCGCTCACCAGTTTACCAGGATTCTGTTTGTGTGTTTCATTGAATTTATCTTTCAAAAACTCGTAAATATAGGTTTTCGGCATCAGTTTTCCAGCAACAGATCCAAAAAAAGCCATCTCCACGGGATCCAGGGTGACATTGGGCGCTTCATTTCCGCTCTCGAGAACAAAAACGGGTTTTTCCAGCTCTTTGGCCGAAGCCAATAAATTCACCGTAGCCAGAATGGAAGCATGCCCCATGTCCGGATAGCCGTTGTTGGTGTAAAGTGATACCCCGAGTGCATCGGCCATGGCCATCCAGCCGGGCACATCAAAGGCGGCGTGCCCAGGCCGCCCCATGACAATTTTTTCAGCAAGCCCGCCGTTCAACTGGAGAATGAAAGGAACATCGGCTCGATGGCTGACCTCATGCCAGATGGCACGGCAGCGCGCGTATCGCTCGACATACCAGTCGTTGAGCGACCGGACAAAATCGAAATACGCCAGATCGGCTCTGTTAAAACGCCGGTCTTTTTCATTCAACGGCAGGGGAATTGCGTCAACTGAATTCCAGTGATCACCGTATTCACGGTT
>CAYQKZ010000503.1:0-2345 GCA_964418135.1 uncultured Desulfobacterales bacterium | reverse complement strand
CCATGGTCAGATTCACCGTCATCACCATGCCGAATACCCGATCTTCCACACCATATTGCTTGAAAAGCCAGATGACACTTCCGGCAATACTGGCCAGAAGAAAATTGGCAAATGGGCCAGCCAGACTTGCCAACAACATGTACAGACGGGGTCTGGAAAATCGGTCGATTTTCATCGGAATCGGACGTGGCCACCCGAATCCCGCTGCCAGAAAACAGATGACACCGGCAATATCCAGATGTAACAGCGGATTGAAGTGAAATCTTCCGGAATTGTCGGTCTGTGCATCCCCCAGAAATGTCGCGGCAAATGCCTGCGCCTCTGCATGAACCGTTATCGCCAGCAGCCCTCCCACAATAAACGATACCGCATCGTCCAATCTGATTCGACTCAAATCCATCAAGAACGGTGCGGAAAACACCAGCGAAAACGGGTCCTGGATCATTGTTTATCCCCGCCTATACCCTGGCCCGTCCCCGCCTTCCGGACAGGTCCAGGTGATGTTCCGAAACGGGTCCTTGATATCACAGGTCTTGCAGTGAAGGCAGTTTGACGGATTCAACTTCAGCTCTTTCCGGTGCGTTTTTTCATCCTCCCGAATCTCATACACATTGCCCGGACAGAATCGGGTACAGGGACTTCGGTATGTCTCATAACATCGCGTCATACAGATATCCGGATCATGAATCACCAGATGAGACGGCTGATCCTCCCGGTGCAGGGTTTTGGACAGATAGACGCCGGTCAGCTTGTCCACAACCAGCACCCCGTCGAATGATTTGGCGCCAATTGGCTGATATGCAGCTCCGGCACGGAGCGGCTTCAAAGTTTTGCAATCTTCCTCGAGGGGCAGCCTGTCCCGGACGCCGAGGCCGTCATTCAGGTATTGTGCTGCCAGGTGGATAAACTTGATCGGCGCTTTTTTGCACATGGCTGCTGAAAAATTCCTGCCGGATGCCAATTCGTCCCGCAGATGGCTTTCATCGAAAAGCTGACGGTAGCGATTGAGGACTCCTTCAGAAAAATCTTCTTTTTCAATCGCGTGAAGGACGGCTTCCGCCGCCAGCATGCCGGATGCCATGGCGGTGTGAATCCCCTTCAAGGCCGGCGCATTGTGCATGGATGCCGCCGCCCCCACAAACACCCCACCACCGACACAGAGTTTCGGCATGGCATGATATCCGCCGACAGCCACGGTTCTGGCGCCCTGCTCGATGACTTTTCCGCCCCGAATGATGTTGGATACATGTGGATGCAGTTTGAAGCGGATGAACGCGTCATATGGATCTATCCGCGCGTCTTCATAGGACAGGGCGATCAGGTACCCAATGGCGGCATGGTTGTCTTTCATTTCATAGATGAATCCGCCGCCCGGCGTGTTCAACCCCAGCGGATATCCCAGAAAATGCAGGGCATTGCCAAAGCTGGCGTTGAAATAGTTCTCTTCCGGCAACTCGATGATTTCCCGGATACCGGTTTCATACACATCCGGCATAAAACCGGCTATGCCCAGCCGGGCGGTGATTTCCTTCATCAGACTGCCGCGGGCCCCTTCTCCGAATACCGTCACCTTGGCCAGAATATCCACACCCGGCTCGTAATTGCTTCTGGGCTGCCCCTCCTTGCCAACGCCCTTGTCCCCGGTTCTGACACCGACAATGGTTTTGTTGTCGGCGCCGTACAGCACTTCTTTTCCGGCAAAACCCGGCAGAATACTGACCCCGAGGCCTTCGGCGATCTCGGCCAGCCATCGGCAGTACCGGGACAGACTGATGACGAAATATCCCTGGTTTTCCAGATAGCTGGGAATGAACGGAATGCGATAGGCTTTTTCAGATGACAGAAAGTAGATTTCATCGTCCCGAACGGTCGTTTCAACCGGGCATCCTTTTTCCAGAAAATCCGGAATGAGTTCTTTGAGCGCAATCGGATTCAGGATCGCACCACTCAGGCTGTGCGCACCCACCTCCGCTCCTTTTTCGATCACCGCGACTTCAAGATTCAATCCCTTTTCTTCAGCCGACTGCATCAGCCGAATCGCTCCGGAAAGACAGGCCGGTCCGGCACCGACAAAAAGAACATCGACTTCCATCGATTCATGTTCACTGTTCATCTGCAATCCTTTTTATTCATCGGATGAAAATTACAAACTTTCGACAGAGGCGTACCTTATTCATGAATCGCCATTAAACGATGGTGAATTTCAAAATAAATGGGCTTTCTCAAAAGCATCTATACTGCAAAAGGGCATAACCCTATCTTTCCTTATGCCCCCTCTCCCAGCGGGGGAGTGTTGGGGTGGGGGTTCTAATAGTTAAGATCATGCCCGTTCGCAGTATAGAACC
>CAYQKZ010000502.1:0-2347 GCA_964418135.1 uncultured Desulfobacterales bacterium | reverse complement strand
TATCGCTGGCCGATTTTGGAAACAAGGAAATGAAACTGGCGGAAAATGAAATGCCGGGTTTGATGTCCGTTCGGGAAAAATACGGCCCTTCTAAACCCCTCAATGGGTTGAAGATCATGGGCAGCCTTCACATGACCATACAAACAGCCATGCTCATCGAAACCCTGAAGATTCTTGGGGCCAATCTCCGGTGGGCTACCTGCAATATTTTTTCTACCCAGGATCACGCTGCGGCTGCCATCGCTAAAAATGGTTCTGCTGCTGTATTTGCATGGAAAGGAGAGACGCTGGAAGAGTTCTGGTGGTGTACCGAGCAAGCCCTTCTCTGGCCGGATGGATCCGGTCCGGATTTGATTGTGGACGACGGAGGAGATGCCACGCTTTATGTTCACCAGGGCGTAGCGATTGAAAAGAATCCTTCTCTTCTCGATCGCGCTTATGACAGTGTGGATATGCAGTGCCTGATGGCCAGAATGAAGAACAGTTACCGGAAAGATACGATGCTCTGGACGCGAATCGCGGCAGATATCCGCGGTGTTTCCGAAGAAACCACCACCGGAGTCCACCGGCTCTATCATCTTTCCCGAAACGGCGAGTTGCTTTTTCCGGCATTCAACGTTAACGACTCGGTTACAAAATCCAAGTTCGACAATCTCTATGGATGCCGGGAATCCCTTGCGGACGGTATCAAGCGGGCAACGGACATCATGATTGCCGGAAAAGTAGCGGTCATCTGCGGTTACGGCGACGTGGGGAAAGGCTGTGCCCAGTCCATGCGGGGATTCGGCGCCCGAGTCATTGTCACGGAAATCGATCCGATCTGTGCACTGCAAGCCGCCATGGAAGGGTATCAGGTCATGACAATGGAAGAAGCGGCTCCGATCGGCGATATTTTCGTCACCGCCACCGGTTGCTATCACGTCATTACCGGAAGCCACATGGAGCAGATGAAAAACGAAGCCATCATCTGTAACATCGGCCATTTCGACAATGAAATTCAGATGACCTATCTGGAAGGCAATCCGAAGTGTTTCAAAGAGAATATCAAGCCCCAGGTGGACAAATGGACTTTGACGTCCGGCAGATCCGTTCTAATTCTGGCAGAAGGCAGATTGGTGAATCTAGGATGCGCCACGGGGCATCCCAGCTTTGTGATGAGCAACAGTTTCACCAACCAGTGTATGGCCCAGATTGCACTGGCGACTCAGAAACATGAGTGCAAAGTATATACCCTGCCCAAACTCCTGGATGAAGAAGTCGCCAGACTTCATCTCGGAAAGATCGGTGCAAAACTCACCCGGTTGACTCCTTTTCAGGCAGAGTATCTGGGAGTTCCAGTCGAAGGGCCGTTCAAGTCTGATCTCTACCGGTATTGAATTAATCTGAGATTGGGTTTAAAAAGATGATTCGAAAGGGGCAAGGGGTGGGTTGAAGCCCACCTCTTCTGCCACATCTTCGGATAGTCCGGTATAACCGTATGGTTGATTGTCTCTTGATATGAAAAAACGGATAGCCGTTCTTATATAGACTTTCAGAAAATTCATTTCGCAAGGCAGCAGGGAGGGAACAGGCCTTTTTCGGCCATTCCCAACCGATAACGCAGCGAAATTATTTTTCTGAATGCCTATATCACCCGAAGTCACTGACGGGAACTACCCGGCGAAAGTATACACCGTCTTCGATGGTTCTTAAAAGAATCCGGGTTCCGTCCGGACTGAATGAAGGATCCCATGCCGCCTCACAGTCATGCTTCCACAGCCGGTCGTTCAATGCAATTGTAAATTTGCCGCCACGTTCCACTTTGGCGGCAACCTGCCCGCCATCGGGGCTGAAAACCGGTTTCCAGACCATGTCAAAGACGTTTTTCCAAGCCGATCCCTGGACCACCATGCCCCATCGCTCATTGTCCTTGACCACCGCGGCAATGCTTTGGCTGTCCGGGCTGAATGTCAGGTCCGTCACGAAATCCCTGAAAAGAACTTTCCATGCTTTGCCGTCTACAGCAACAGTCCATTTGCCAAATCCGGCGGCGACAATGGCGGCCAAACACTTTCCGTTTGGACTGAACATCGTATGCCAGAGTTGATCAAACGGCGTCGTCCAGATCAACAGCCCATCTTCAGCCAGATGCCATTTTCCCTTCACCCGGACCGGTGCAACGACCTTGCCGCTGATCGGATGAAATACCGGCTCCCAGACACCGCCGAAGGTTTTCTCCCAGGGAACGCCATTAACGGCGATCGTATAATCATAAAGGGTTAGCCTAACTTCAGCCGCCAGGTCCCCATTCAGGCTGACAGCCTTGTTCCAGACATTCACAAAAGCACGATCCCAGGCCACACCGTCC
>CAYQKZ010000501.1:0-2366 GCA_964418135.1 uncultured Desulfobacterales bacterium | reverse complement strand
GGCCCTTGAAACGAAAGAAAATGGCACTCGGAAGGGGCATCGAAGCCCTGATTCCGGACATCGATACGGATGAAGGTGAATCCGCCGGGGAGTATTTCACCTGCGATGTCCGGCTGATTCATCCCAATCCGTATCAGCCCCGGATCCGTTTTACCGAGGAAGAACTCGATGCGTTGAGTCGTTCCATTCAGCAGCAGGGCGTTTTGCAGCCGCTGATGGTGCGAAAGGCGGCAACCGGCTATGAGTTGATTGCCGGTGAAAGACGATTGCGGGCTGCCAAAATGGCCGGGTTGGATGGGGTGCCGGTTGTTGTCAAAAATGTTTCCGATGGTCAGCTTCTGGAAATTTCGATCATCGAAAACATTCAGCGCGAGGATCTCAACGCTCTCGAAGAAGCCGAAGCCTATCATCTGCTGATGGATCAATTTCATCTGACACAGGAAGATGTGGCGGCACGTGTCGGGAAAAGCCGTTCGGCGGTTGCCAATTTTTTACGGCTTCGTCAGCTTCCGGAACCGATCAAAGCCAGCATTCTGGATGGGATATTGACCATGGGGCATGCCCGTGCCCTTCTTGGGGCCGATACACCCGCACAACAGAATGCTGCATGGAAAGCTGTCATCGCCAAAAACCTTTCCGTCCGGGAAACCGAAGCTCTGATCAAACGCCTCAAGAATCAAAAATCCGAAGACGAAACGCCCCCCCCTTCATCCATCGATATCTATCTGAATACTTTAGCCCAGGATCTTTCACATGATTTCGGTACCCGTGTTCACATCAAGCGTAAGGGCAGAAAAGGCAAGGTGGAAATCGAGTTTTACAGCAATGACGATCTGGATCGGTTGATCGGTCTTCTCAAACGCGCCTGATATCCCCGAATGTCTCTACACATCATCATCGATGGCTATAATCTGATTCGTCAGTCCGGATTCCTCGACAGTCTGGACAGACGGAGCATTCAGGCCGGCCGGGATGCGCTAGTGGAAATGCTGACTGCGTACCGTCGGATCAAACACCATGATATCACCGTTGTTTTTGATGGATCGAAGGCTCCTTTGGACTGTCCGTTCCGGGATCGTATTCAGGGTGTCGGAATCGTTTTTTCTCGATACGGCGAGCTGGCGGATACGGTCATCAAACGAATGGCGGCCGGAGAGAAAGAAAAGGCCATTGTGGTGTCTTCGGATCAGGATATTATTCGATATTCGGCCACATTCGGGTGTACAACCCTCAGTTCGCCGGAATTCGAACAGAAACTGTTGATGGCTTGCCGGATGAATGAAGTAGAACCGGATCACGATTTGAACGGCGGCTGGATTCCGACGACCCGGAAAAAAGGTCCGTCCCGGCGGCTTTCGAAAAGTAAGCGCCGGAGTCGGATAAAAACCGACAAGTTATAAGGCAATTCACATCCATCCTGTATATCCATGTGAATATATGTTAATGAATCATGGTAGATTGTTTTTTTTGAGTTGCCTAACAAATCCAAACCGTAACTGTCCAAAATTATGGGAGTTGAAATGAAACGTATCTGTGTGATCGATGGTCAGGGTGGCGGGATCGGCAGTGCCGTGATCAAAAAGCTGAAAGAGGTTTTTGAAGAGAGCATCGAGGTCATTGCTCTGGGAACCAATGCCATTGCCACATCACAGATGCTGAAAGCCAGAGCCAACCGGGGGGCGACGGGCGAAAATGCCATTGTCCGAACCGCCGAAAGGGTCGATGTGATCATCGGTCCGCTCAGCATCGTTCTGGCCCATGCCATGATGGGCGAAGTATCACCGAAAATTGCCGAAGCCATTGCCGGCAGCCCTGCTAAAAAAATATTGATCCCCTTGTTCCAGGAAAATGTCGAGATTGCCGGATTCAGTCCGATGTCGCTGCCTCGGCTGATCGAGGTGTTGATTCAGCAGAATCTGTTGGAGCTATAGACCTTCAGAAAAATAATTTCGCTGTGTTACTGCCTTGCGAATGAATTTTCTGAAAGTCTATAACGCCTGCAGAGACATCGTGATGATGAACAAAAAAGTGAATAACCCCAATTACAGAAGGATAATGTCATGTGTGAAGCCAATGCATATCTGATTGAAGGAGAAGAGCCCCGTTTGGTCATGGAAGCCGTCGATGTCGTCGAACCCGAAGATGACGGGGTTCGGCTGATCAGCATTTTCGGAGATCAAAAATTTCTGAAAGCCCGGATATATTCACTGTCTCTGGTGGATCATAAGATTTTTCTCAAATAACGTTATACAGGTTCGCACACTACAATCGTTTGCCGGCAATGATGGTGATGAAAATATCAGCATATAGTCATTTAACCGGTACTATAAATTTTTTCACAGTGATGAAGATATTCCCGTGCCCTG
>CAYQKZ010000500.1:0-2382 GCA_964418135.1 uncultured Desulfobacterales bacterium | reverse complement strand
CGACCACTTCAGCCAGGGTTTGAGGGCGCCATTTGCGATAGAAAACTTGAGACATGTTGTGGAACCATTATACCTTAACGCCCGGTATTTTTCCCAAAGCAAATCGATTCGTAATGGATAAGTGGCTATCGGTGTGAACGAAAAGAAACCCTGGCAACCAGCGATCCGTCAAATGTCGGGTGTTTGTTTTAAGCATTACGGGTAAAATGGTGCTAAAATACCACGGAGAATCCAGGCAGGATGAATTTTGGTATTCTTCAAGGAGGATTCAAAATGTCGCTGACACCTGAAGAAAGAAAAAGAATTTACGAAGAAGAAAAGGCGCGCATGGAAACAGGAGGCCAGGCAGAAAAAAAAGGATCAGATGCAGCAAATACACTCCAGAAATTAAATCCTAACCTGGCGGGGTTGTTGTGTTACATCGGCGGCTGGGTCAGCGGCCTTATTTTCCTGTTGATTGAAGAGAAGAACCCGTTTGTTCGTTTCCACGCGGCGCAATCCATCGTAGTCTTTGGTACATTAAACCTCCTGTCTATGCTTCTAGGCTGGATCCCTGGATCAGGTGGCATCTTCACTTTTGTGATTTCGGGTTTCAGTTTTATTTTCTGGGTGGTCCTTATGGTCAAGGCCTACCAAGGCGAACTCTACAGGCTTCCGGTGGCCGGTGAAATTGCCGAAAGCCTGGCAAAGTGGAAACGGTCTGGGGACACAGAGCCAGACTATTCCGCTATACAGTCGCCTCAAGCGGGAGCCGATCCCGAAGCCAGAGCCAAGAAAACTGTCGAAAGAACGGACCGCCGCTCCGGAACACGGGCTGGCAGGATCACAGCCTCGGCATTTGCCATTGCCGCCAGCATCGTGATGCTGGTAGTCTTTAACTCTTTTTACCAGTTCATCGCCTTTTATAACGGCTCCACATCGGACGGTGTTACAGAGTGGACGCGGTTTCCCCTGTTTACGGAAGATATACGTCTCTGGCTGCCTGTCCTTACTCTTACGCTGATACTTAATATCATCGCTCACGTCATCCTGATCATCTACGACAAATATATCCTGCGTGAATCAAGCTCTATAGTGCTTGATATTTTCGGGCTGGCAACGGTGCTCTCGATGCTATCTATCTATCCATTCGATTTCAGTACAATCCCGGACAGTACGGCCGCCGACATAACCGCCGTGGCGATAACGCTGACCCTGGTATTCATTGCAGCCGGTATCAGCATCGGCATACTTGTAAGGTCGATCAGGCTGATCGTGAGGCTGGTTTCCGGGAAGGCGCATTATTGAATGGCATCGATACCGTATTGATGAGGATGCGAAAATCGAACGACACGACCGTGCGTACTGCGGCAAGTATCGGGATGTCTGCGTTGCGTGCGCATGTTTTTAGCCAATCGGTGTCATTGTTCACCGGCGTGGTTACCGGAACCAAGTGCAACAAATGCTCCCGATTGCGCATCGTAACCCAACAATAAAAGGGAAAGAACGCAGGTTCTCTAGTGACAGCAGTATGCCGGAAAGTTCGGCAGCCCGGTGTTGCAAGTTTTCATCTTTTTCGGATAACTCGGCCAGAACCCTTTCACGCGCAGAAGAAGCAATGGACATCCAACGCGATATGAATCCGCTACCGATGTAGTCACAACTGCCCGTCATTAAAGCATTGATGCCACCACATTGAGAGTGACCCAATACGATGATTTGTTCGACTTCCAGATAGCAAACGGCAAATTCAAGGGCCGCGCTAACGCCATGCAGCCCACCATCTTTTTCGAATGGAGGCACTAGATTCGCAACATTTCGAACTACAAAAAGATCTCCCGGAGAAGAATTGATTAACAGCGCCGGGTCTACCCGCGAATCGCAGCAGCCGATTATCATGGTTTTGGGTTTTTGTCCAAGTTTTAGCGTTTCAAAAAGTGCCTTATTCTGTCCGAAATAGTCTTTCTGGAAGGACCGGAATCCGGCTATGAAACGCTGAATATCTTTCATCTGTTCACCTTCTCCAGGATATTCGCATCAAACGTTCGCAACAAGTCGTTGTGCAAAAACTCGCAGAGCCATCAATCCCCGCGGCAAGTCGCGTAACCGAAGTCGTTGATAACTGATATTGGGATGTCTTCAATACCGGGAATATTATAAACTATTGGCGCAAATAATTGCCGATTTAGTTTCCTATTGCCGTGAAAGGAGTCAGCATTGCATGCGTCCTGTTGATTTAACAGCGCAATTTATGGGAATCGGCTCAGACGCTTCCTCTTGCTTGGATTCTCTCACTTGTGATTAAACTGCAACATTTTACCAGTTAGATGTTATGACTATTTTACTTTCCCTTCCTATACTGTAGTTAATACCGGTAATGGTCGGATATATTCAGGAGGGTAA
>CAYQKZ010000499.1:0-2398 GCA_964418135.1 uncultured Desulfobacterales bacterium | reverse complement strand
GGATGAACAGCAGATATTCCCCTTTTTCCAGCAAAGGAATGCAGCCCGTCCGGTCGCAATAAAAAAAATCCTGGGTGACGATTTTATGGAAATCGCAGATGCCATAAGGGAATTTCATGTCAATATCCTATCGTTAAAGGAATCCGGTTTCCATCGTCATTTCCCATGCGGCATTTTTCACCTTTCGATCCATGTCCCGGACTACAACATCACACGCCCAAAGCCGCTCGAAACCCAGGGCCGCCACTGTTCGTTCGGGCTATTTGACTTCATACGTGAACTCGTCGTTAAATGTTTTCCCGTCGATCACCGCTTTGGTCTTGACGTGATATGTTCCTTTTTCCTTGAAAATGACATCCGCACCATACCCATTGTGCATCCCCATGGTCAGCGTTTTCTGTTCCTTTCCGTCCGGCCCGGTGATCCAGAAACCGATTTTTCCGGAAGCCGGTTTTCCGTCCGAATCCGTGATGTAAACCACCAGGTGATTCGTAATGTCCGGGCTGTTGCTCATGCCGGGCATTTCCATTCCTTCCATGCCCTTCATCGCGGCATTGCGTTCGTCCATGTTCAGCATGTGATACATCAAGCCATATCCATCCACCGTGGTATGTCGCAGCATTTTCCCCATGGCGTGTCCGTGGTCATGGCCCGAAGATGCGGCCCATGCGGCTCCGATGCCCAGCACCATCGATATCAGTACCGTCACTGTCAATTTTTTCATAATTATCTCCTTTGTATTTAATTAGTTAATTGAATATGACCGATAATGTTCTGTAAAATTTTCGGCATTGATCATTGTTGGGATGGGCCCCCCTCCCGGCCTCCCCCCGCTGGGGGTAGGGGTGATCATGCGTCGAATGCGTCCGGGATTGATTTCCCGGCCTCCCCCCGCTGGGGGGAGGGGATGAACGGTTACGAAACTCGACCCGGCGATCTGCCGCTCACAGCGACACCCGACAGCTCCGTGTGGCGTTTCCAGAGTTTGTAAATGGCCGGATAGACCAGAAGCTCCAGAATGAACGAGGTGACAAGACCCCCGATCATGGGGGCTGCAATCCGCTTCATGACATCCGCGCCCGCAGATGTGGACCACATGATGGGCAGAAGCCCCATGAACGCCGCGGCAACGGTCATCATTTTGGGACGGGCCCGCTTGACGGCCCCATGCAGGATGGCTTCATCGAGTTCTGCGACGGTCGTCAATCTGCCCTGTTTTTTGGCATCATCGATCGACAGATCCAGAAACAGCAGCATGAAAACCCCGGTTTCCGCGTCCAGCCCCATCAGTGCGATCATCCCCACCCAGGCGGCGATGGAGACGTTGTAATCCAGAAAATAAAACAGCCAGATGGCGCCGATGGCCGAAAACGGAACCGCCAGCATGACCACGGTGGTTTTGAAGGCCGACTGCGTGTTGAGGTACAGCAAAAAAAAGATCAGCAGCATCGTGACGGGAATGACAATTTGAAGCCGTTCCCGAACCCGGATCATGTTTTCGTACTGTCCGCTCCACTGAAGCAGGTAGCCGGGTTTCAGTAAATTCAAATCATTCACCCGCCGCTTGGCCTCTTCCACATACCCGCCCACATCCCGGCCGGAAATATCCACATAGACATATCCCGCCAGAAACCCGTTTTCGTTCCGTATCATGGCCGGCCCCTGCGAAAGTCGGATATCGGCCAACTGCGACAGTGGAATCTGGGCACCTGTCGGTGTGGGCACCAGCACCCGCCGGAGTTTGTCCATATCCTCCCGCAGTTCGCGCGGATAGCGCAGGTTGACCGGATAGCGTTCCCTTCCCTCCACGGTGGTGGTGATGTTTTCCCCGCCGATAGCACCGGTAATGATCGACTGCACGGCCGAAATGGTCAGTCCGTATCGGGCCAGTTGTTCCCGTCTTGGCTCGAAATCCACGAAATAGCCGCCCGCCACCCGCTCGGCAAACACGCTGCGGGTTCCCGGAATGAGGCGGATGGCCTGTTCGAGGGCGAGCCCGATCCGTTCGATCTCCATGATATCCGATCCCAGAATCTTGATGCCGACCGGAGTGCGGATGCCGGTGGTCAGCATGTCGATCCGGGCCTTGATGGGCATGGTCCAGGCATTGGTAACACCGGGAATACGCAGAGACTTGTCCATTTCCGCCACCAGCTCTTCCCAGGAAATGTGATCGGGCCAGATCGGGCGAAACAAGAATTTCAACCATTCCGGAACCCATGCGGAATACCACCGGTTCTTGCTGCGCCACATATTTTCGGGTGTGAGTACCACCGTTGTTTCCATCATGGAAAAAGGGGCCGGGTCCGTAGAGGTATCCGCCCTGCCGGCTTTCCCGAAAACCCGCTCCACTTCGGCAAAACTCTTCAGCACCCGATCCTGGGTGATCAGCAGTTCC
>CAYQKZ010000498.1:1879-2411 GCA_964418135.1 uncultured Desulfobacterales bacterium | reverse complement strand
TTGAATCCGGCGAAGTTGCGTTGCCGGTCACACCCGATATGGTAAGTGTTGACAGTGAGCTTGCAGGTATATATAGCAATGTTCAGGTAATGGCCGGTGAATTGGGGATAGAAAATGACATCAAAGTGTCGGTGCAGGAAAAGGGGGTCGTTCTTCAACTTTCCAATAGAATTTTGTTTCAGGCGGGCCAGGCCGATTTGCTGCCGGATGCCAGAAGGCTGATTGCGCATGTGGGAACGATTGTTTCGAAATATCCTTCTTACAGTCTTCGCATTGAGGGGCATACCGACAATACGCCCATCCGGACCAGCCGGTATCCGTCCAATTGGGAATTGTCCACCTCACGGGCCGTAAACGTCGCCCGGTATCTTTTGGATAATCGCCTCATTGCCGGTGATCGGTTGCAGGCGGCGGGTTTTGGCGAGTACAAACCCCGTTTTCCCAATGACACCCCCGAGAATAGAGCCGCGAATCGCCGGGTTGAGCTCCTTTTTTTTCGAAATGTACTTAAATTGGTTGTTCTATGAGAGAA
>CAYQKZ010000498.1:0-1869 GCA_964418135.1 uncultured Desulfobacterales bacterium | reverse complement strand
AATCATAGTAGAATTGTTATCGAAACCGAACAAGAGACAGAGAATCCTCCGGGGTGGTTGGTTACTTTTAACGATCTGATCACCCTGCTGATGGTGTTCTTTGTTCTGTTGTTTGCAACGAGCAATGTCAATGTCCAAAAATCCGAAAAGCTTGTCGTTTCACTTCAGAGCGCACTCGGCGTGCTTCTTGAAGGAAAAAAAACTGCTGTTCAGGTTGTTATACCTGTTCAGCCGACAGAGCCGTCGGCTCAGGAGGTTTCCAGTGGTGATTCAACAGCAGATGCCGGGTTTTCAGAAGCGGCGCAGCATGCGATCGATGATCTGGCCGGTCTTCCTGAAATAACGGTGATACATACCGCGCAGGGGTTGAGTCTCACTCTTTCAGACAGCATACTTTTTCAAAGCGGTGTGGCAGAACTGCGGTCGGAAGGCTATCCGGTTCTGAATAAAATCATATCGATCCTTCAGAACAATCGATTCGCCATTCGTGTTGAAGGGCACACCGACAATGTGTCGATCCGAAGCATGCGATTTCCGTCAAACTGGGAGCTTTCAGTTGCCCGAGCCGTACATGTAGTCAAATATTTTATCGATATCGGAAGAATTGCGCCTCAGCGCCTTTCAGCAGTGGGTTATGGCGATTCCAAACCGCTATATCCCAATGACAACCCCGTGAACAGGGAAAAAAATCGTCGTGTCGAGATCGTTCTGGAGATGATAGATTCATAATATGTCAAAGAAAAACATCATTATTGTTGCAGCCGTTTCGCTGATCGCACTGGCAATCATCGGTGGCGGATTCTTTATGCTCTGGCAGAAACTTTCCTCGCTGGATAATCTCCGATCCGGGGAAGAATCCGCTAAAACTGCTGAAAAAACCGAACATGGCGGTATCGGCCCGATTTTTTCGCTTGAACCCTTTATTGTGAATCTTTCAGATCAGGGCGGTAAACGGTATCTGAGAATCACCATGGGGCTTGAACTGGGGGATCCGAAATTTGCCGAAGAAATGACCAAAAGGCTACCGCAGATCCGAGACAGCATTTTGATGATCCTTCCTACCAGAAAGGTGGATGAACTTCAAACTGCGGAAGGAAAACATTCTCTGCGCACCGAAATGATCTCCAACCTGAACGAGCTGTTAGGCAAGGAAATGGTGAAGAAAATTTATTTTACTGAATTTGTCATTCAATAGCCCATCGAGTCATTATGTCCGACCAGATATTGTCACAGGAAGAAATTGACGCACTTCTTGGTGCGATGGCCAAGGGTGAGGTCAATCTTGAAGCGGATGTTGTTTCGCAGGGACCCAAAGTCGAGACCTATGATCTGACATCCCAGCGCATCATCATGCGTGATGAATTCTATGCTCTGGGAGAGGTTTACGACAAGTTTACCGGATCCCTTCAGAGTTCGCTTTCCGGAAGCCTTCAACGAGCCATTGAAGTTTCCCTGGTTTCCACAGAGATGGTTAAATATGGTGACTTCATCAAAGCCTTTCCAAATCCGACCTGCTACAATATCTTCAGTATGGATCCCCTGATTGGATCAGGCCTTCTGGCCATTGAAACGGACCTGGTATTTTCTCTGATCGACTGCATGTTTGGAGGAGACGGAAAGCCTTTGACCCAAGTCAGGGATTTTACCTTGATCGAGCTACGGATGATGCGCAAATTTGCTGCTGAAGTATTGTCCAATTTCGAGAAAGCCTGGGAGTTTCTGTTCCCTGTTCAAATCGCATTGAAAAAAACCGAAACCAAATCTGAATTTGTCCATATCGTCAATTCCAGCGATCTGGTGATGGTCATTGTTTTTCTGCTGCACGGAAAAGAATTTTCCGGCAATATCTATCTCTGTGTTTCATACTTG
>CAYQKZ010000497.1:0-2412 GCA_964418135.1 uncultured Desulfobacterales bacterium | reverse complement strand
TTCATCTGATACCGTTTCTTATATTTTCTAAATTGTTAACCGGTCTACTCGACATGTCTATAGATCGTGATAGCGGCCCGACTATCAATATTCCCTCTGAGAACACAAGGGCTCTCAGACCCGAAGCAAATTCAAAATTTTACGGATTATCACATAATCAACGAATTTTATCTACTAAAAAAAACAGATTCAATATTTGGGTTAACTTCACCGTATTTTCATGCACCCAGAGCATGGTTTTGCAGCTCTTCCGGACAACAAAAAAAAATCCGATTATCACTGAACTTCCCGTTTGCATGCATTACAGATGACATGAATCAGATCATCGAGATTGCAGGGTTTGGTGAGATAATCAAACGCTCCGAATTTAATACCTTCGCGTGCGGCTGTCTCGGATCCATGACCGGTCAGCATGATTACCGGCATGACCGGAGCCATTTTTTTAAAAATCTTCAGGACTTCGATGCCGTCCATATCTTCCATTTTCAGATCGAGAACGGCACAGTCGAAATGAACGTTACGGAGGGTCTGAATCGCTTCGTTGCCGCTGGTGGCGGCTAAGGCAACAATATTTCTCTTAGCCATTCGTTTGGCAAGCACACTGACATAACCCGGCTCGTCATCTACGAGAAGCAGTTTGATTGGATTTTTATGATACACGCCTGTGTCAGACATTATCTGTTCCTCTAATTCATTAAACAATTGGGACATCACACCCCATGCCGCAGCGAAATTTCGTGAATCCGCGCCTGGGTGATTTTTTCATTATGCTTGTGTTTTTTTGCTTTGGCTTCCTGGACTTTCTGCAACAGCATGTCGATGTCACAGGGCTTCATGAGATAATCGAATGCGCCCAGCTTCATGCCTTCAATGCCGGATTCGATGGTGGCATGACCCGTCAGCATGATCACCTCGATCAGGGGATGGGCTTTCTTGATTTCGCGTAAGGTTGCGATGCCGTCCATTCCAGGCATCTTGACATCGAGGATCACGACATCCACATGCTCATCCTTATCGAGGATGGTCAATGCTTCGGGTCCGCTGTTGGCGGAAATGACGGTCAGATCCCGCTTGGCAAGCCTTTTGGTCATGGTTTCCACAAAAGGAACTTCATCATCCACTAATAAGACAACTGTTTTCATATGAATTCTCCTGTTGGTAATATTATTTCTGAACTGGGGGAACATCCTTTGGCAGCGGCAGATGAATGTGAAATGTAGTTCCCATTCCCACGCTGCTGTTCAGGGTAATATCCCCGCCCATTTTCTTGATGATTCCGTAACAGATCGAAAGCCCCAGTCCCGTACCCTTTCCGACCGGCTTGGTGGTAAAGAAGGGATCGAAAATGCGATTCAGAACTGCCTGGGGAATCCCCTGCCCGGTATCGGCAACATCGATGGTGACAAAATCACCGTTACGTCTGCTGGTGATTTCAATGGTTCCACCGTCGGCTCCAATGGCATCGATGGCGTTGTTAATCAGGTTCAGCAATACCTGCTGCATTTCCGAAGGCGATGCGGCCACCATCGGCAACTCCGAATCGAGTTTCATGAGGACTTTGACATTGCTGTACTTGGCCCCCTGTCCTGAAATGCTGACGATTTCCTCGATGATATCGTTGATGGGTATCTCGCGCACCCTGGGGTCGGTTTTTCTGGCAAAACTGAGCAGTTTATGGGTAATTTCCTTGCATCGGCTTCCCTGGGTTTTAATCTGATTCAGCGCCCGGCGGAATTCTTCCAGATTCTGACACCGCACCAAGTCTTCTTCATCGAGGAGGTCGCCAATCCAGCCGGCCTCCTCAACCATGATGGCGATGGGATTGTTGATCTCATGTGCAATGCCGGATGCCAGTTCTCCTACGGAAGCCAGCTTTCCGGCTTCGATCACCTGCTCTGTCATCATGGCCTTGCCTTGATCGGCTTTTTTGATGTAATTGACCATTTTCCTGGAAAGCAGAAAGGCCATGATAACAATCCCAAGACTCCCGATTACCAGGATAACGATCGACAGGTTCCGTGTTTGATTAAGATCGGAAAAAGCGTCCGCTTCCTCCTGCTGATAAACCAGAAGCCATTCGTCATTTTTCAGTGGTGTCGTCAGATAAATCATGTCCTTGCCCGCATAATTGACCATATCCACAGATATTCGCCTATTATCCATTGGCTTTTCCTGAACTGAATACATCGCAGTGTTTTCGGGATCACCGGGTTTGTTAGCCCCAGGCGATCTGGAAGCCGGGTGATTGGCGAAAAATTTCTGCTGAAATTCATAGCCCAGCTTGGGCACGATGCCGGGTTTGGTCTGAAATTCTCCGGAAGTGTTGATAATGAAGGCCGAACCGGTTTGTCCGATATGCACACTTTCCACCAGCGCGTTGAATACTTCAAAATCGATAGTGGCCCGAAGAAT
>CAYQKZ010000496.1:0-2426 GCA_964418135.1 uncultured Desulfobacterales bacterium | reverse complement strand
ATGCCAAGGCCCAGTTCAAGGACATCAAGACATTTTTTTTTCACAACACCATCTACGACAGCCTCTGGAAAGACGCGTCCCGGTACAAAGAGCCCAGGCGGGTAGAAGAATTCTCCGCCTTTGACCCGGACACCCGACTGATTCTGGTCGGCGATGCCAGCATGGCCCCGTATGAACTCATGGCCCGGGACGGCTCCATCCACATCGAAGAGCGCACATCCAAATCCAGCATCGAGCGGCTGAAATTTCTGTCCGAAACCTTCAAGCACAGTGTCTGGCTGAATCCGGCGCCGGTTGCCATGTGGAATTACACGCCGACCATTTCGGCCATCGGCCGGATATTCCCCATGTTCGAGCTGTCCATCGACGGGCTGGAAAAAGCGGTTGCGCAATTGATGATGAAAAACTGAAAAAGCCCTGTCATGATCACCCTAATCGAAGCGAAACGAAAAATTATCGTTGCCTGTATTATGTTCGACAGGCTCTTGCGCCATTTCAAGTACGCGTCGGTCTGAAATAACATGCCGCCCCTTTGTCGTGCTACTTCATATATGTTCCCAGGTAACCCTCAAGACTTCCTGGTAAGTGGTTCCACCTTCCAGAAGCTTGATGACGGCATTCTCCCGAAGGGTGATCATGCCCTGAGCAACAGCTTGTTGCCTCAACACATCCAAACCCACATGGCCGTTTGTCAGTCGTTTCATCTCTTCGGAAAACGACAACACTTCATAAATGGCGATTCGGCCATGATAGCCGGTTCCCCTGCAACGATCGCATCCCTTGCCGCGAAACAGGCGGATGCTTCCGCTTTGTCGGGAGACGATACCCATTTGCCGAAGTTCGGCAGCCTCCATGTCAAAAGCTTCCTTGCAGTAAGGACAGATTTTTCGAACCAGCCGCTGCGACAGGATTCCCACCAGTGTGGCCTGTATCAGAAACGCCGGCACACCCAGGTCCAGCAGACGGATAACCGTTGACGGGGCATCGTTGGTATGAATGGTGGACAAAACGAGATGCCCGGTCAAGGCTGCCTGAATGGCATTCTGGGCGGTTTCCAGATCCCGCATTTCTCCGACCATGATGATATCGGGGTCTTGTCTGAGGATATTGCGTAAAATCGTGGCAAAGGTGATTCCGATCGCCGGTTGGACAGCGATCTGATTGAAATCCTCATGCACCATTTCGATGGGATCTTCGACAGTGGTGATATTGATCGTGGGAGATGATAATTCCTTTAAAGTGGAATACAGTGTCGTGGATTTTCCACTGCCTGTCGGGCCGCAGACAAGGATGATGCCGTGCGGCAGTTTGATGAAATGGTTGTAGCGGATCAGATCCGTTTCCGTAAACCCCAGCTTGTCCAGATCTTGAAACAGCACATCCGGGTCCATGACGCGCATCACCACTTTTTCGCCGAAGGCCACCGGAACCGTCGAGATTCGTATTTCGACTTCTATCCCGGCCTTGTTGGTCTTGATCCGGCCGTCCTGGGGCCGCCTTTTTTCGGACATATCCATGCGGGAGAGGTTTTTGATCCGGCTGACGATCGCTGGATGCACCTTTCTGGGCAGCCGGTAGATGGTGTGAAGCAGCCCGTCGATACGCATCCGGACCAGGCTGACTTCCCGTTTGGGCTCGATGTGAATATCACTGGCGCGCTGATCGAGCGCATAGCTGAAGAGGTGGTTGACGGCATTGATGATGTGCTGATCGTTGGACGGCACCTCGTCGGCGGATTTCAACCGGACATACTGCTCTAGATTGCTGAGATCGACAGCGGTGTCGCCAAAGCGGATTTCGGCTTCTGAAATGAAATGCCTGAAACCATAAAATTCGCTGATATACTTGATGATATCGGTACGGGAGCTGAGAACGGCTTCCACCTTCATCTGGCTGGCCCGGGCAATGTCGTTGACGGCCTCGTGGTCGAAAGGATTGACCATGGCGACCGTCAGGGTATCGTTTTGGATGAAAAGCGGCAGCATCAGATTTTTGAATGCGAACGACCGGGGGATGATCGCTGTCACCTGATTCAAATCCAGTTTCAACGGATCGATTTTGTGATAAGGAATATGCCAGACCCCGGCCATGATCCGGCACAGGGTGTCTTCATCCAGAATGCGCGACGGAACATCTGCCCGGGGCAGATTGAGGGAGGCCACCACATCGATGGCGGTCAGGGGCACACTGTCTTTCTGCAAACTTTCATAGCTGGCAGCGGATCGGTTTTTTTCAAGCTTCTGCAAAAGGGTGTCATAGCGCCGGAGGATTTCCCGGGCATTGTTCTCGGTAATCAGCCCTTTTGCCATCAATGCCTTCAGGATTTCATCCGGGGATGTCAGATGATGAACAGAATTGGTCTTGCGTGCAGGCATTCAGTTTTTTTCCTTTTGCCGAAACCACGAACGTTGTATGCATATACTGTC
>CAYQKZ010000495.1:0-2428 GCA_964418135.1 uncultured Desulfobacterales bacterium | reverse complement strand
CCGGCTTGATGCCGTCCGGTCCGGCTTTGGCCTTTTCCATTTTCTGGTTGAACTGGGTGATGTTTCGGGCCTTGTGTTCGGAGAGCAACTGATACCGGCGCTCCATTTCCCGGACAGCCCAGAACAGGGCGTTGGTAGCCTTTTTGACGTCCGTCACCACGGGCGTGATCAGATGCGGGATGCCGTCATACAAAGAAAGCTCGATGCGTTTGGGATCGATCATGATCAGCTTGACCTGATCCGGCGTGGATTTGTAGAGCAGGCTGCAGATCATGGCATTCAACCCCACACTTTTTCCGGTGCCGGTGGCGCCGGCGATCAGCAGATGGGGCATGCGGTCCAGCTCCGCAACCACGGGATTTCCCACGATGTCTTTTCCCATGCAGAGGGTCAGACAGGATCGCGATTTTTCAAAGGCCGGGGAGACGACAATCTCTTTGAACCGGACGATCTGGCGGTCGTTATTGGGGATTTCGATACCAATGACGGCTTTGCCGGGAATCGGTGCCACGATGCGGATACTCATGGCCTTGAGCGCCAGAGACAGGTCGTCTGCCAGATTGACGATTTTATTGATTTTAACCCCCGGGGCCGGTTCATATTCGAACGTCGTGATCACCGGGCCGGGAGAAATGGCGGTTACCGCGCCTCTGACATTGAAATCCTCGAGCGTTTTTTCGAGCAGCCGGGCCTGAGACTGAAGATACTCCGTATCATACTGGGAATCCTGCACATCCGGATCATCCAGAAACGAAACGGACGGCAGCGAAAAACCGACAGAATTCCCTTCGGTTTGAATCTGTTTGGGCAGTGTTTCCCGAACTTTATCGACGTTCGGCTGCGGTGTGGCAGCAGGTTCCTTCGCGATAACGGGCTGTTGAGAAACGACGGGCTGCTTCGCAACGGCAGGCGGCGGCGTGACGACAGACGGCGGCGTGACGGCCGGCGGCAGTGAAACGGGTGGCGGCGGCGTGACGATGGGCTGCGGGAGTGAAATCGGCGCGGAAGGCAGATCGACGGCCTGGGCTTTGGATGGCTTCGTACGTTTTTTGACAGGATCTATCTTCGGAGTATCCTTAAGAGGGGAGATTGTTTTGGTTTCCGCACGCTTTCGCACAAAAACGAACCGAATGGCCATCCAGAAATGTTCAGCAAACCCGACCAGAGAAAAACCGGTTGTCAGGATCAAACCGACGATCCACAACAGAAACAGGATGACCAATGATCCGGAAATATTGGTATAGGCAATCAAAAACCGGTGGAAGTAAAGCCCGATCCAGCCGCCGGAAGGGAATCCACTTCCCCATATCAGCACATAATGGTCCCGAAACGAAACAAGGCTGCCGGTGGTGACAGCCAGAATCAGGCCGCCAGTAATGGTGACGGCAATGGTAGCGCCGGGTCTGGCATTGAAAAAATGAATGCTGGAGATCAGAAGTAAAATGGGAATCCAATAAGCTCCCAGCCCGAACAGACCGATCAATTGCCCGGCAGCCGTAGCACCGACATAACCGAAAAAATTATGGATGCTGCCGTTGGCGCCCGGATGATGAAAGAAAGCATCTTTGGGATCAAAGGAAAACAGGCTGGACAGGATGAATATTACCAGAAAAAAAAGCAGTATGCCGATCAGTTCTTTTCGCATGCACTCCAAAAAACAAGCCGGATGAACCCGGCTTTCGAATTATCGGTTAAACAGACGTGAATTCCGCAGAAACTCATTTTGCCCGAATTGGGCCATTGAAAATTTACCATCCATACCGTGAGTCGGTTCGATAAAGATTTTATATCCAATTCCCCCGGCAACGGTTCTTCTGAGCGCATCCGGCACCACATTGAAGGCTTCATCCAGTGTTTCAATACCATTGTTTCCGGCTTTTAGAAACTCCACATCATACAGCTCCGGAAATTCCTGGATAATATGAACATGAGAGACATCTTTCGGGTTTTTTTTGACCTTGAACGACAAGGTTCGAACACCTTCGATAACATGTTTCGCACCGATTATACCAAAGAATTCTTTTCCACCCAACAGCTTATAAATCAATTTTGGCGTTGAAATTTCTTCAGTTTCCATATTCGCTTCATACCACATAAAATTGCCCCCCTCCCGGCGGTTGTTCGTCTTCGCATCGTCTTTCCTCTATTCGATCGATGTTCCAATTATACAAAACCCTTCATCAGAATCAAACCTTTTCCGTCCGATAATTATTGTTATAGATACAACTTATCGAAATTATAACTCAATGGCGGACGGTGCCATTTCCCTGCCCCTTTGCGGTACGCGCAACACGCCCATTGCCGCTGCCGAGGAAATCCTGCCGCGCAATCTCTGCCCGCTGATCAAGATCAGTTTCGGCTCTGCCGCCAGCGATCGAATACAAAAACACGGCTACACCCAGGCAAAGCATTTTTTCATAATGTTCTC
>CAYQKZ010000494.1:0-2435 GCA_964418135.1 uncultured Desulfobacterales bacterium | reverse complement strand
CTGATTGTTGAAATGGACGATGCCTTTCGTCGTCATCTTGCTGAGCGCCTTCGCAACGAAAATTTCACAGTTTACGAGGCTTGTCAGGAAACTGAAGCCAGACAGGTGATTCAGCGCAAAATTATCGATGTGGTGCTGTTGGGCATACGGGAATTTAAACAAGGCGGATTGATGCTGCTGAAAGTCATCAAAGAAACCAAACCGCTGATTGAAGTGATTCTGATGACCCCCGTTGATGGGGCATCGCTTTTTGCCTCCATCCAGGCCATGAAACTGGGCGCGTTCGACGATCTTCACATTCCTTTCGACATGAAAAAACTGATTGATCGCATCGATGCCGCCAGACAGAGAAAGCTGGAAAGAGAAAATGAGGAACGTTCCGGATAAATCGCAGGGTTCACATGCGTAATCGATCATAACTGTTTTACATATCACTACAAGGAGAAGAATGAATGAAGATTCGCGTAATGCTGGTTGATGACGAAAAGGATTTCATCGATGTGCTGGCTGAGCGGCTGGAGGCCAGAGATTTTACCACAGCCAGAGCATACGGTGGAGATGAGGCAATGGGGATGATCCGGGAAAAAGACGTGGATGTCGTGCTTCTGGATGTTCAGATGCCGGGAAAAGACGGGGTGGCTGTTCTTCGGGAAATCAAGGCATTCAACCCCCTCGTGGAAGTCATTATGCTTACCGGTCATTCCACCGTGGAATCCGCTGTGGAAGGTATGAAAATCGGCGCAAATCCGACCAGGAAAACCGCATCCGGCAGGCGGAAATCGAACGGATACTGACAAGAAAAGGCTGGGCCTGACAATGATTCAGGCAGGCATTGCATTGATTTTGCTATGAATGAGAGGAAATATGGAATCGACAAAAGTAAAAGACTTGATGGTCCCCCTTGCCGAGTACGCAACGGTTACCGAAGATGCAACACTGAACGAGGCGGTACTGGCCCTGGATGAAGCCCAGAATAAGGTGGATCAATCCCGCGAAAAACATCGGGCCATTCTGGTTCTCGACAAGAATCGGCATTTGGTGGGAAAACTGACCCAGTGGGATGTAAGCGCCGGCATTGAGCCCGGATACCGCACCATCGAAAACATCACCGAATCCTCGCACTTTGGATTGACCCCGGAATACCTCCGCACGATGATGCAGGATTTTGGGCTCTGGCGAAAACCACTCGCAGATCTTTGCCGAAAAGCTTCTGAAATACTGGTCAAGGACATTATGAGCAAACCAGCACCGGGAGAATATATCGATGAAGAAGCGTCTCTGGACGAGGCCATTCATCTGCTGGTAATGGGGCATCACCTGTCGCTGATCGTCAAAAAAGGGGATGCCATCACCGGCATCCTGAGAATGAGCGACGTGTTCAATGATATTTGCGGTAAAGTGAAAGCCTGTAAAATTTAAACAGAGTATTGTTTTCAGGCATGGCGGCAGAATAACGATTTCAGCTTCGATATGCCTGAAATTCGCTGAATTTAATTGAAAAGAAATCACAATAAATAGTATACGGTTGAACCGTATCTGCACATATGTGAAAGGAGTTGACGGCTATGGCAGAAGAAATTAGAAATATTCCGGTGGGAGCAAATATGGCTGATATTTCCGAAGAGATCATCAGCGCTTCCAAAAAACTGGATGTTGACTGGAAAAGAATTTTTTTCATCATTCTCGTCCTTGTCTTATTTTTCACCTTTTATTTCATGAATGATTTGCCTGATGCGGTGGACCCCGCCGGCAAACACTTTCCATTGCCATCACAGGGCAGAATGGCAATTGGACTGTTTCTGATGGCTGCTACCTGGTGGATTTTCGAAGTGATGCCCATCGGCGCCACGGCCATCGCGATCGGTTTTTTTCAGGTCGTTTTCATGATCCGCTCTGCGGATGCCGCTCTGAAAGACTTCTTTGATCCTTCTGTCTGGTTTATCTTCGGATCCGTGGTTATGGGGCTTGCGTTTGCCCACTCGGGCCTGACCAAGCGCATGGCCTATAAAATGCTGGGGATTGTGGGTGAAAACACCAATTTCATTCTTCTTGGCACCTTTCTGATTGTGGCCGGCATGACCCTGCTGATGGCCCACACCGCAGTGGCCGCGGCTATGTTTCCGCTTCTCATGGCCATCAACTCCCTTTACACCGATTCCGACAAACCAACCAAATTTGGAAAAGGGCTTTTTATCGGCATGGCCTGGACCGCCGGCGCTGGATCGGTCATCACTTTTCTGGGTTCAGCCCGGGCCGTTGCCGGAGCCGGCATGTTCAAGAAATTTACAGGTGGCACGGAAATCGGCTTTTTTGAGCTTACATGGTATATGCTTCCCCTGGGTACACTCATGGTCTTTTTGATCTGGCTCGTTGTGATCTTCTGCTTTAAACCGGAAAAGGCCCGCATCGACGGGTTGCGGGAACGGGTAACCGGT
>CAYQKZ010000493.1:0-2435 GCA_964418135.1 uncultured Desulfobacterales bacterium | reverse complement strand
GTGAAAGCGAGGATCGGTTCAGAAATATGTTTGAACGCAATGCTGCGATTATGCTGATGATCGATCCGGCTACGGGAGATATCGTTCAAGCCAACAAAGCGGCAGCCGACTTTTATGGATGGTCAATTGAAGAACTCAGTAATTTAAGCATGCTTCAAATTAACACTCTGCCGCCGGAATCCGTGATGAACGAAATGAATAAAACGTTATCATCGGGGTCTCTGCACTTCGTATTTCAGCACCGAAGATCGGATAATTCCATTCGGGATGTGGATGTGTACAGCAGTTCGATCGAGATAAAGGGAAAGAATTTTCTCTATTCCATTATCCACGATATCACCGAACAAAAACAGGTCGAAGAAAAATTAAATGAGCTGAGCCGTGATTTTATCTCATTTTTGGAAAATACCCCTAACTTCGTCTATTTCAAGGATGAACACAGCCGTTACCGCTTTTGCAGCCAGTCACTTGCTGACATTACCGGACATGCCAGTTGGCGCGATATGATCGGCAAAAATAACTTGGAGGTGTTTCCTGAAGATACCGCTCGAATTTACTATGAAGAAGAAATTCCGGTCTTCCGCGAAGGCAAATCAATTCTGAACAAAGAAAATCCTTATTATGACACGTTGGGGAATAAAGGATGGGTCAGCACCAGCAAGTGGCCGCTATTGAATCATGAAGGGAAGGTCATCGGCTTGTTTGGGATCAGCCGTGACATTACCGAAATCAAACGAATACAAGAAAATCTGCGGAAAAATGAGCAGCGACTGACGCTGGTAATGCAAGCAATCCCGGATGCTGTATGGGACTGGGATTTGCTGGAGAATACCCTGTATTACTCACCCAGATGGTGGCAGATGCTTGGCTATCGGGAAAACGAGATGAATCCGGATATTGACCTGTGGCGTCGGTTGATACACCCTGATGATCTGGAACGGGTCCGCCGCACCGTCGAAGACGCCATAGCCAAAGAGACCGCTTTCGTTGCGGAAATCCGGTTGTTGCATAAGAATGGACATTACGTGCCGATCCTGACACGGGGATACATTTTGCATGCTGACGATGGCGCTGCCATTCGGGTTTCTGGAACCAATACCGATCTAAGCGAACAGAAAAAGATTGAAGCAGAACGCAGCCGGTGGGAACGACAGCAACAGCAACTGTTGAAGGCTGAAAGTCTGAGCTGCATGGCCGGTGCCATTGCCCATCATTTCAACAATCAGCTTTATGTCGTTATCGGCAACATAGAGCTTGCTTTGGATGACCTGCCCGTGGGATCGAATGAAAGCGAAAAACTGCATAATGCCATGAAGGCTTCCAACAGAGCGGCTGATATCAGCAAGTTGATGTTGACCTATCTGGGGCAAACACCTGTTAAACCGGAGATTCAGTATCTATCCGAAGTCTGCCGCAAAGGACTGCTGATGCTTCGACCCGCTATTCCGAAAAACGTATCGGTGGAGCCGGTATTCCCCCTTCCCGGCCCGACGATTCGCGCCAATATGAGCCAAATGCTCCAGATATTCACCAACCTGGTCACCAATGCCTGGGAGTCCATCGCCGACAATAAGGGAACGATCACAATAACAGTGAAATCGGTTGCTGCTGTAGATATCAGCTTATCGAATCGTTTTCCGATCAACTGGCAGCCGAAGGAGACTCTTTACGCCTGCCTGGAAGTAGCGGACACAGGCAGTGGGATCACACATGCGGATATAGAGAAGGTCTTTGATCCGTTTTTCACCACAAAATTTGTTGGCCGGGGTCTGGGATTGGCGGTTGTACAGGGGGTTGTTTCTGCTCATGGCGGGGTGATTACGGTTGAAAGCGAAGTCGGCAGAGGAAGTATTTTCAGGGTGTTCTTGCCAATGGCTGCTGAAACGGTTCCCGTTTTGTTGGAAGAGAAAAAAGCGACACAGATAATGGAATATGGCACGGTACTGGTAATCGAAGACGAACCGGATGTCCGCCATATGGCCAAGGCAATGCTTACACGCATAGGTTTTACCGTACTTGAAGCAACAGATGGCGTTGAAGCGATGGAGATATTTTCACAACATCAAGATCATATCCGCTGTGTTCTCTCCGATTTGTCGATGCCTCGGATGGACGGATGGGAGACACTGGCTGCCCTGCGTAAACTGTCGCCTGATATCCCGGTAATCCTGTCGAGCGGCTATGACGAGGCACAGGTGATGGCTACCGAACATCCCGAACGGCCCAATTCCTTCCTGGGTAAGCCTTATCAGCTTAAGGGGCTGCGAGAAACAATCAACCGTGTTCTTGACGGATCATAAATAAGTTACTTGCAATTGCCGCACATCACCCGGAGGTGGATCATAAAATGTGGATAAATTCAAAGAAAAAAATGTACCCCATGTTCAATAGCCTGTGGTCCCGATTTGTGCTGTTGCTTTTTCTCGTTCTATTTT
>CAYQKZ010000492.1:0-2438 GCA_964418135.1 uncultured Desulfobacterales bacterium | reverse complement strand
TCCAACCATTCGGAATGATTCGATGAAGACATCCCATCGAACTGAACCAGTGCCCTTTAAACAGCCAAAAACGGCAATTTCCATTAACGCTATAGACTTTCAGAAAATCATTTTGCAAGGCAGCCGGGAGGGAATAGGCCTTTATCTGCCATAATCGTGCCGAGTTTCTCCCCCAAACATGAAAATGGTGTCCGCTGGTTCCCAATCTCCAGCTTGGGAACCGATGTCCATGAAGCTCCTGCTTCATGTTTTATCCTAACGTTTCAAATGTAACGGGAAGCAGGTGCTTCCCGTAACGGGTTCCCGATCTGGAGCTTGGGAACCCGCGAATGGGTGTATTTTTACGGTAAAGGAATATCCTATATGGAAAAAGCGAAAAATGTCGATGAATATATTGCCAGACAGCGATCGGCGATTGCTCAGAATCCTGAATGCGGCACATCTCATTATAATCTGGCGGTGGCACTGCTGGGTCAACGGAAATTCGAAGAGGCGGAATTTGAACTGAAAACCGCCATTGACTGTAGTCCTGGGCTTGCCGAGGCGTATATTCAACTTGGCGGCATCTGTCTCAACCGTGGAGATATGGATGGGTGTCTGGCATATAACAAATCTGCCGTGAGAGCCAGGCCTGGTTTTTCAGAAGGATATGGGAATATCGGTTTTGTGGAACTGCAGCGGGGAAATATCGATGAAGCCATTGCTGCACTGGAAAAGGCGACACATTTCAATTTTCGGTATCTCCAGGCGTTTACGACGCTGGCCAATGCTTATCTCATGAAAGGAATGATCGAAAAGTGCATCGAGACCAATTTGAAGGCTCTGGAGTTGGAGCCTGATTTCGCCGTTGTTCATAACAATCTGGCCATTGCCTATTTGGAAAGTGGGAATACCGTGCTGGCTGTCACGCACTGCGATAAGGCCGTTTCACTAGGATACGAAGTGGCATCCGAGATACGTAATGAAATCGATCAGCTTCGCAGGAATATATCATGATGTATCCGGATGGGGAGACTGTCGTGTCTACGGTAGCGACGCAGGCAACCGCTTCATCCATTAAATTTGGATATTATCTTTCTTCCCGCCTCGATCCTGTTGAAGAAAATGGCACTCTCTGGAATTCCGCGTTTCCGCTTTCCCGAAATCCGCTGCCGGATGCTGTAAATGATCCGGCCGGACTGACCTATGGTGATTATTTTACGGCAGTCCGACGGTTTCTTGAAGATCGGCAGAGCCGGGTCATTATCGCTGCGATTCAGGCTGTCGGAAAGATGTTTTATCGTGTCCACGACAGGGTTGAGATCGACCTTTTTCTGGAAAAACACGGCCAGTTCTATCATCCATGCCGGGTCGAATTGCGGGTGAAGAAACAGAGCGCCAGGTTTGTGGTCAATGTTGCCCTGTCGTCTTACGGAAAAAGCTGTATCGAAAGGGAATTCGATCTGCTGACCCATTTGGCTTCAATCCCGGCTGGGGTGTATCTGCCAAATGTATACGGTTATGGCGAAGTGATTCTGCCAAAAGGCAGGGATGTGAAGTTGTTTATGGGGGAATGGTTCGATGACTTTCACGAATTTCATATATCCCAGGACCCATTGGATCATCAGTATAAAATACAGATTTGGTATGGTGATGGCCCCCCCCGGTATCTGACATCTGCAGATTCGATGGAGCTTTATCGGCAAATCGCCATGATATTGACCGGTTGCTACGATCCAGAGTCCTTTCAACAGATTTACCCCTGGCATCATGCCGCTGGGGATTTCATTGTTCACTGTACCGGTAATACATTACAAGTTAAACTTATCACGGCTCGGCACTACGGAGCGCTGCTTGAAAACCCTGAAAAAGACGACGCAACACTCCTGGAAGCCATGCTCTTTTTTCTGGCCAATCTATCCATACGCACCCGATTGGACAGGCTGGACGGGGTTGGAGAAGTGGTGTGGGCGGGCGAGCCTGCGGTTGCCGGAACGGTTCGAGGCTTTATGGATGGACTGGCATCGAAAAGTTCACAATGGGCTCTTCGATTCAGGCATTTTCTGACATCTGTCTCACTCTCGGATTTCACTGAAATCTGTGAAGCGATAGCCGACTCCTATCACCCCAACGCACCGGAAATTTCCATTATTCGCAGGCACCTGACAAATCATGCGACTGAAGTCTTTGAATCCATGATGTCACAATTGGAATAAAACCTCTATTCCCTATGAGTTATTACCTTTTTCATTGACAAATATCGGGATTGATTTTATACCTTGCCCTTGATTAAAAATTTCCGGGTAATATCCCTTTCAATATCTGCCGTTGAATAAATACTTTGAAAGGAGGTGGCTTGTATCACCCGATGTTGGGTAAAATCTGTATCTGTTAAGGTAACGGCTTTTCAATATCAATCATACTGGAGGTAAACGATGGCAAAACATGCAACCCCATTG
>CAYQKZ010000491.1:0-2444 GCA_964418135.1 uncultured Desulfobacterales bacterium | reverse complement strand
GCCGCACGATTGCCAGAGAAGAAATTTTCGGCCCGGTGGTATCCATCATGCGGATTAAAGATATGGATGATGCGCTTTCCCTGATCCGAGCGCAGGAATTTGGTAATGGCGCTTGCATTTTCACACAGAACCTCTATTATGCCGAAAAATTCATCTCTGAAGCAGATGTGGGAATGGTCGGCGTCAATGTCGGCATCTGTGCGCCGCATCCCTATCTGCCGTTCGGTGGTATCAAATCTTCCCTAATCGGAACCGATAAAGTACAGGGTAAGGACAGCATCAACTTCTTCACCCAGAATAAAACCACCACCATCCGCGTTACACCACCGAGCGATCAAACCGCTGTCAGTGGATCCAGTCATGCTGTTAAACCCATTGTCTCAGGCCCCATCAGAAGTTGTGTAGCCGGTTAATCAGGCCAATACCGCAAAACCAGAATCAACGCCAAACCCCCAATCAGTTTTGTGTTGGAGGTCTTGGCCAGAAACCATATGGAGCCCTCAACATGACAGACTATTTAGGCAGGCGAAACAAAATAGAAGTTAAAAATCTGACCCGGCAATTTGGTGATCTTCTGGTGCTAGACAACATCAATTTCACGGTCGCTGAAGGTGAATTTCTGGCAATTGTCGGGCCCACAGGGTGTGGTAAAACCACGTTTCTCAACTGTCTTTCCAAATTGATTCCCACCTCGGAGGGTGATATTTATATCGACGGTGAAGTGGCCGACCCCAAAAAACACAATCTGGCTTTTGTCTTTCAGGAACCGACCTGTCTTCCCTGGCGAACCGTCCGGGACAATGTGGCTTACGGCATGGAGATCAAACATTTTCCTAAAGACCGGATTGAGAAAAGATTAAACGAGATTCTCAACCTGGTAGGTCTGGCCGATACAGCAAACCTTTTTCCCAATCAGGTATCCGCCAGCATGATGCAGCGAATCGCCGTTTCCAGAGCGTTTGCCGTGGATCCAGACCTTTTGATGATGGACGAGCCCTACGGCCAACTCGATATCAAGCTGCGTTACTACCTTGAGGATGAATTGATCAAGCTCTGGCAGACGCTGAAATCCACCGTACTTTTCGTTACCCACAATATCGAGGAAGCGGTCTATGTGGCCGAGCGCATTCTCGTACTCAGCAACAAACCCACCCAAATCAAGGCAGAAGTTCGGGTGGATCTGCCCCGTCCCAGGTCGTTGATCGACCCGAAATTTGTTGAAATTCGAAAACAAGTGACCGACCTGATTCGCTGGTGGTAAGTTTAATCATCAGCACTGTACTTGCAGTAAAAGTCCAAATATCCATTAAAGGAGGTGCGAAATTACAGAAACTAGCCGTTGCCGGGTAATGAGTCATGATCACACCGAATGAAGTTCTCAGTATCACACCAACACAATAGGAAAGGAGAAATGAAGGATGAAAAAAATCGTTTTACTCAGTGCATTTCTGTTTGCTGCAGTGCTTGTATTTTCGATGGTGCCGGTGCAGGCACAAAATCTTGTAAAACTCCAGACTTGCTGGATGCCGGAACATGAAACGTTCATGCCCTGGCTGGCCAAACAGAAAGGCTGGGATAAAGAGGAAGGGCTCGATCTGGAGCTTCTTTTCTTTGATTCCGGCATGGCCCAAATGGAAGCCCTGCCTGCCAAACAGTGGGTACTCGGCGGCACCGGCGGGGTTCCGCAGGTTGTGGGCGCCCTGCGCTATGGCGCTTACATGATCGGGCTCGGCAATGACGAATCACTGACCAATGCCATTTTTGTCCGCCCGGACAGCCCTATCCTGCAAACCAAGGGTTTCAACAAGGAACTGCCGGATGTCATCGGTTCTCCGGATGCAGTTAAAGGAAAAACGGTTCTGGTCACAACGGTTTCCTCGGCTCACTACGCGCTTTCCACCTGGCTCAAAGCGCTGGGACTCAAAGACAGCGATGTCATAATCAAGCAGATGGATCAGGCGTCGATCATCGCAGCTTTCGATAAAGGTGTCGGCGATGTTGCCTGTCTGTGGGCGCCTTATACCATCACTGCCGAAGACAAAGGGTGGAAAGAAGTGTCCAATATCAAAAAAGCTGGCGCCGCCCTGCCCATCACTCTGGTTGGGGATCGGGAGTTCTGTGATAAAAATCCGGAAACCGTTGCCAAGTTTCTGCGCGTCTATTTAAGAGGCGTAAATTATTTGAAGGCTCACGGAAGCAGCCCGGAAGTCGTAAAACTGTATCAAAAGTTCATGAAAGACTGGGGCGGACAAGAGATGACCGAGGCCAATTGTAAAAAAGATATCGACACCCACCCGGTTTGGAACCTAGTCGAGCAACTCGCGCTGTTTGATACATCCAAAGGAGAAAGCAGTGCCGCAAAATGGCAGCGCATGATCGCCGAGTTTTTTACCGCTCAGGGCCGCTTTAAACCCGAAGAACTCGATAAAATCAACAAGAGTGGC
>CAYQKZ010000490.1:0-2451 GCA_964418135.1 uncultured Desulfobacterales bacterium | reverse complement strand
ATGGCAGCGAACACATGGAATACAAACCCACTTACGGGCCGGAAATTTACACGGGTCTTTGCAAGGTGGACGGTTTTCTGGTGGGCTGCATCGGCAACCGCCAGGGGTATCTGGGAGAGGATTATCCGGAATACGCGCCGTACGCCGGCATCGGCGGCAAGCTCTATCGTCAGGGACTGATCAAGATGAATGAATTTGTCACCCTCTGCGGCAGAGACCGGGTGCCCATCATCTGGTTTCAGGATACCTCCGGCATCGATGTGGGCAACATCGCCGAAAAAGCCGAGCTGCTGGGATTGGGCCAGAGCCTGAACTACTCCATCCAGCAGACCGATGTGCCCATGATGCTGGTCGTACTCCGCAAAGGCACGGCGGCAGCCCATTACGTCATGGGCGGCCCGACGGCCAACCGCCACAATGCCTTTACGCTGGGTATTCCCACGACGGAAATCTACGTCATGCATGGCGAAACCGCCGCTGCCGCCAGTTTCTCCCGCCGGTTGGTCAAGGAAAAAGACGCCGGCAGGCCGCTGGATCCGGTTATCGAAAGCATGAACAAGATGGCTCAGGAATATCATGACTATTCCCGGCCGGTTTACTGCGCCAAACACGGCCTGGTGGACGAAATTTCTTCGATGCCGGACATCCGGAAATATATGGTGGCTTTTGCAGGAACCGCTTATCAGAATCCCACATCGATCTGTCCCCAGCATCACATGATCCTGCCCAGGATCATCAAGGGATAGTACTTTTTCCCCCGCCCCCCCTCTTTTTTTACGCCTCCCCCCAGCGGGGGGAGGCTGGGAGGGGGGCCTGCCGCATCGAAAATCTCTTCAAATCCGGATATCCGACCCCCGACAATTCCCCTTCTTGATTTCAGATACCAGATCATCCATGGTTTGAATCGGATTGCTGAAAACAGTGTAGGCTCTGCCAACCTGTTCTTTCCGATGGGAATCACTGCCGCCGATCGACGGCAAATTCCGCATCCTGGCACAGGACATCGCCTGAACATTCATTTCCAGGGTATTGCCGCCATTATGGGTTTCAACGGCGTCCAGCTCTTCGATTTCCAGAACCATCGCTCCAAAAGAATCCCACCCCCGAAAGGGGTGAGACGGCGCACAGATTCCCCCCAAACCATGAATCCGATCGATCACCTCCCGGGCATCCAGATAAAGGTCTGCATTCCAGATATTCCAGGAGTCGCTTTTTAAACCAAAGGCCAGCAGATGCCCGATATCCGTCGAAATTTCCACCCCGCGAAACACCAGAAATCCGTCGGGCACAGCAATATCTTCCACCGGCCGGGAAGCTTCGACCGAAAAATGCTCTGTAATGCAGATTCCATCCAGTCCCATGCAAACGGCCTGCTCGATCAGATCTCTGGGTTCGAGATCGTTATCGCAGGAATATTTCGTATGACAGTGCAGATCGATTTTCATGCCATCCGCCACACCGTTCCTTCGGATCGGTCTTCGATAACGACATTCATGGCTTCCAACTGTTTGCGGATGTCATCGGCTTTCTGCCATTCCTTGGCTTTTCTGGCAGCAGATCGATCCGCAATCATTTTCTCGATCCATGCGGGATCGACAGCGGTTTTCTGAAGTCCCATCGCTTTTCGTTCGGCAGTGTATTGCGCCGGCGATTCCTCGAACACTCCCAGTATCCGACTGATTTTTCGCAAATCCGCCCGCACCCGCAGCGCTTTCTGTTGCATATCCGAAGAAAAAGATGCATCCGATTCATCCATCAGTCGATTCAAGCTTCGGACGGATTCAAACACCAGGCCAATCCCCCTGGCCGTATTCAAGTCGTCATCCATGGCCTCACAGAAATGTTCCCAGAGTTCTCCGGACGGGGTTGGCACCGGATTCTTTTCAAATCTCTCATCGATCCTGGATAAAAGTGCATAGACCTTATCGAGAGCGGTACTCGAATCATCCATGATTTTATCGTTGAAATCGATCGGGCTGCGGTAATGACTGGAAAGGAGAAAAAGCCGTATGACTTCCGGATGATAAGACTTCAGGACATCCTTGATCAGCAGGAAATTTCCGAGTGACTTGGACATTTTCTCCTGATTGATATTCACGAAGCCATTATGCACCCAGTATTTTACGAATGTCTTTCCGAAAACCGCTTCAGACTGTGCCACTTCGTTTTCATGATGCGGAAAGGTCAGGTCCATCCCCCCGCCATGAATGTCGATCGTCTCCCCAAGAAAGGCGGAACTCATGGCCGAGCATTCGATATGCCACCCAGGTCTGCCTTTTCCCCATGGGCTGTCCCATTCCGGCTCCCCCGGCTTGGACGCTTTCCACAGCGCAAAATCGAAAGGATTGTGCTTTCGGACATCCACATCCACCCGGGCGCCGGCTTCCATATCATCCAGTTTTCTGCCGGAGAGTTTTCCATACCCGGAAAAACTTTCCACCGAAAAATACA
>CAYQKZ010000489.1:0-2452 GCA_964418135.1 uncultured Desulfobacterales bacterium | reverse complement strand
GGCCGGCCTGCGGATCGGTTATCTGGCCGGGTCCCGGGAAGTTGTGGATATCATCCGCCGCACCTGTGTGGTTTATTCGGTCAATGCGCTGGCGCAGGCTGCTGCGCTGGCGGTGTTGAACGACAGCGGGGAGCACGTGCAGCAGACACGGGAACTGGTACGTCGGCAGAAAAAGGTGATCACTGCATATCTGGATGGTTTGAGACTGACATATCTGAGCGTAGAGGGAAATTTCATCATGATCCGGCTTCCCATGAGCGACAGCCTGGCCTACCGCAAGCTCATGATGCAGGGTGTCATGATCCGGACCATGACCGGATTCCGGTTTCCGAACTGGATCCGGCTCACCCTGTCCATCCCGGATGCCATGGAGGCATTCATGGCGGGTCTGGAAAACATTCTCAGGTAAAAGGTGGACAATCCCATGGCCGACTCGTCCGACCGCCCCCTGCCATTGTATTCGACCGAATTCATCTCTCTGATCTTCATTCTGTTTTTCGGTTTCTGCAATATGTCCGTGTTTTACAGCTTCTACAGCTATCTGGAACGCCTGGAAATCGCCGCCGAATGGCGGGGAATTATCGTGGGACTCGAGCCCATGAGCGCGTTTTTTCTACGGCCGGTAGTCAGTGTCTTCATCCATGCCGGAAATGCCATGCAGTTTCTCAGGATTTCCATGATTCTGCTGGCGGGGTGTTTGTGCGCCTATATGCCGACCGTCTCACTGCCAGGCCTGATACTGCTGAGAATCTGTCATGGAGCGGCTTTCGTCACGCTGATTTCGGCCGGTGTCGCGCTGCTGGTTCATTTCATTCCCAGGGAGAAAAGCGCCCAGGGGTTCGGCATCATGAGTCTGGCCAGTCTTGTCCCCTACGCTGTGGCGCCGATGTTGACCGAAATCGCCATCGGTCATTTTCAAAACGAAGCCATCATCTACGCGATGGTTTCCATTCTGGCCGTTCCAGGGATCATTCTGATATTCGCTGTCGGCTCCCGTATCCGGAATATGGTTACCCATCTGGATGCAGATTCCGTGATACGTCCATCCATGGCCGAGGTGTGGCGGAATATCCGCCAGGTGCCGGTGGCTCTTGTTTTGATGATGAATCTGCTGGTGTTCTTCGTCTATGCCACCGTCTTTTATTTCATCAAAACATTTGTTGTCGAACAGGGGCTTGGTGGGTATGTCGGTATGTTCTTTGCCGTGTCCATGGCCGTGATGATCGTCTTACGGACAGGTCTGGGGCGGTTGATGGATGCTGTCTGCAAATCCGGCACACTTGCGGGGCTGGCCATTTTTATGGCTGTTTTTTACGCGCTGCTGCCCCGGATCGATTCGTTTTCCAAACTAGTCATTGCCGCCTTCGGATACGGGGTGGCCATGGGATGCATGCTTCCCCTGCTCAATGCTCTCATGTTCGAGAATTCTCCCAAGCAGTTTCAGGGAATCAACGGCAATCTGATGTTTTTCATGATGGATGCCGGCTTCTTTATCTGTCCGATGCTGATGGGGAACGTTCTGTCATTGGGCGGCAGTTATACGTTGCTGTTTACGATATGCGCGGTGATTTCATTGGTAGTTGTTATGCTGGCAGTCTTTCTTTCTTTACAAAGGAGTAATCGAATCCATGAATGATAATCATCCCGGTCCTCCGGAATCCGCCACCCAGAATTTTATGGTAAGCGATTTTCGACCCGAAGATGCCGAGGGAATCGTCCATCTGTTTCATGCCGTCTATGGTGATCACTATCCTATCCGGCTTTTCTACGACCCCCAGGCGATCATCGATGCCAACGCATCCGGAGAATATTATTCCATCGTTGCCCGGACGGATTCCGGCAAGATCATCGGCGTGACCCATCTGTTTCCTTCCACGCCCTGTCCTTCACTGTATGAAAACGGTGTCGGTCTTGTTCTGAAGGCATACCGAAACACCGGCGCCTTTACACGGATCAGCGAATATTTGTACAATGAATTCATTCCCCGTCATGACAATATCGAGGAAACTTTCGGCGAATCCATATGCAGCCATGTTTTCACGCAAAAGGCTGTCAAGCATTTCAAGCATATATTTACCGCCATGGAAATCGCTTTGATGCCTGCCGAATCGTATGCCAAAGAAAAGAGCGCATCTGGCCGGGTTGCGGCCTTGTGCGGTTTTCGCTGCTGGAAGCCCAGATATCACCGGATTCATATCCCGGCATCATATGAGACATCTCTGCGATGGATATATTCCCGCATCGATGATTCCCGGGATAGCGTCATCTCGGAAGGATCGGCGCCGTCAGACCAGCAGTCCCGCATGACGATCCAGATATTCCATTATGCCAATGTCGCCCGGATAGCCGTGCATGCGATCGGTGCGGATTTTCCCGATGCGTTCGCCAGAATCGAGACCGAGGCCATCGCCGGAAAAGCCGTGGTGCTTCAGGCATGGCTCGATCTGGGAAT
>CAYQKZ010000488.1:0-2459 GCA_964418135.1 uncultured Desulfobacterales bacterium | reverse complement strand
GTATTTTGCCAGGTGTAGCAGAGATGTCTGGCCGGGCTTGACAAACGTCAAAAAAGCGGCCGGATCGATGGGTTCCGACGAAATACCGTATGTTTCATTGATCACCGGGAGATGTCGCCGGTTGAAGGCTTCCAGAACCTGCAACACCTGCTGCTGTCGGTATTCGGAAACCCGGCGGCCGTCTTCCATCAGGGCCCGGACTGGGGCTTCTGTCAAAAAACAGAGAAAAGCCTGAGTATCAATAAAGCCTCTGGGAACCCAGATCAATTGCACATAACGGCCACGAAACCGGGCGGCATATTCGATTCCGATGCGTAACGTTATACCCATGATTTCGGCGGCTTCCAGAAGTTCTGCAGCAGACGGGGCCTGAATGTAATTGTAATAAACCACACGCAGCCGCCGAATCCCCTTGATCCAGGCATCCATGATCAAGTGTGTGGCAGACTTGCGGCCTTTGGTGTTTACATCGTGAACATGATCGTCAAATGCCAGTTGGTTCCATTCTTCCGGCATTTCCAGCAGGTGGTGGCGACGCAGTTGCTTTCGTACCACGCGAGGCTTGCCGGTGGCCGTCACTCTAAAATCATGAGCCAGTTGAAGCTGGCGATTGTAGTCTCCCTGAGATCGGATCAGCTCTTTCATGATCTGCAACAGGGCTCTGGCCGTATTTTTGGGCATGGTGCCGTCCGAGGCGTTGAGTACCTCGTCCCGCAAAGCCCGCAGGGCACTGATGCGCTCGTTCTGTTTGCCGGCTTCGAGGGACTCCAGAAGATGGATGACAGCATAGGCAATGCGAAGCCCCCTGGATTCCGCCAGTTTCTTGATGCCGTGAGGATGAAAATGAGGATAAAATTTGCGTTTGTTATATTCCTGACGTTTATCCCGGTTCAATACATCATTGACAATGGTCAACAACCCGTGATCCCGTCTGTCAAACATGATACCAGACAATTTGCGCATGCTCGACTTCCACCCCTATTGGTCAATACACCTCAGACAATCCTGGGGAATCCGAAACGTGCCTTTGCCTACCAGGCTGACCTCGACCAGCGCATCGGAATCATTGATGACGGTATCCGGATCGGTGATAATGCCATGGATTCCGATAAAAGCATCCATGAAACTTTCCCACCCATCGTCTGTAGACTTTTTAAAAACCTCTACTTTTTGTCCTTTGTGGAATCCCATAATATTCTCCGCTGCCTTGCGAAATGAATTTTTAGAAAGTCTATATAAAATCAAAAACCGCGAAAAGCCCTATTTGTCAAGCCGCTTCAATGACTTATACAGGGCCTGGGTTCCCTCTGAAGCCTCTCCGTGTAGCGCATTGTCTTCAAGAAGCCGTTGAACCAGGGAAGTTCCCGGCAGGGTTATACCAAACCGCCCTGTCTGAGAAAGAACGATATTGAGATCTTTCTGCAGCAGTTTGACCATAAACCCCGGCGAATAATCTCCCTTGACGATACGTGGCCCGATATTTTCCAGAGACCAGGACTGCGACGCCCCGCCTGACAGCACATGAATCATGATCTGAGGATCGATACCGTTTTTCTCGGCCAGAACCAGCGACTCGCAAACCGCCAGCAGATTGACCGCGGTTACCACCTGATTGCATGCCTTTACCACCTGGCCGGAACCGGATGGCCCCACATACGTGATGCGTTTTCCCAGAGCTGAAAATATCGGCACCGCCTGTTCGAACACATCCTGTCTGCCACCGACCATGATGGTCAGCGTGGCATTTCGGGCACCCACATCCCCTCCGCTGACCGGAGCATCCAGAAATGCGATCTGATGGTGTGACAGTTTACCGGATATCTCCCGCGCCGTCTCTGAGCTGATGGTGGACATGTCGATGAAAACAGCACCTGCTCGGGCGCGCTGCACAGCGCCATCGGGGCCAAGCAGCACCTGTTCGACATCAGGACCATCCGTGACCATGCTGATGACAAAGTCAGCATCGATAGCCGCTTCGGACGGCGTTACCGCCTGCCGGGCACCGGCTTGAACCAGGTCCCATGCGCGTGAGGCCGTACGATTATAGACAGTAAGGGGAAAATCGGCATTCAGCAAATGTCTTGCCATGGGTAAGCCCATGATGCCTAAGCCGAGAAAAGCGATGCGTGGTTTGGTTTCCATTCGTGATAATCCTTGTTTGAATTAACCGCAACAATTTCTTGAGTTACGGATCAAGTCCCGTGACTGAATTGCAATTTCAGCTTCTTCATTGGTAGGAACGATCAGTATTTTCACCGGGCTTTCAGGATAGTGAATCTCTCCCAAGCAACCATTCATCGCCTGGTTGCGATGGGTATCCAGACAGATGCCCAGCCCCGACAACCCTTCACAGATCCATTCGCGAATCAGCGGGGAATTCTCTCCGATGCCGGCCGTAAACACGATTGCATCCACTGCACCCAGGGCCGCCATATAGGCGCCAATATATTTTCGGATCC
>CAYQKZ010000487.1:0-2463 GCA_964418135.1 uncultured Desulfobacterales bacterium | reverse complement strand
ATATGGGTTCCGAACACTTTTTCACTTCCAAGGATGCGGCCATTCAATCCATCGTATCCCGTCTGGATCCCGAGCGATGCGCTGCATGTACTGTCCGAATCTTCACCGAGTGTTCCAATCGTCCCAGTTCGAAATATTCATGGCCTGAGCATTCATGATGTGTTATAAAAAATCGAAAATTTCGGTCAATGTTCACACAATACCAATAAATTTTAAATAGGGAGACACCGATGACCCAAGCCACAGCCCGTCACATTCTGGTAAAAACGCAGGAACAATGCAGCGACATCAAAATTCAAATCGAGAAGGGGTCTGATTTTGCCGATATGGCCAAAAAACATTCGCTTTGTCCTTCCGGAAGACAGGGAGGGGCTTTGGGTGAATTTTATCCAGGCCAGATGGTTCCGGAATTCGATCAGGTCGTCTTCAGAGATGAAATCGGCATGGTTCATGGTCCGGTTCAGACGCAGTTCGGCTTTCACCTGATTGAAATCACCAGTCGAAGCGAGTAGCCTATCAAACATGCCGATTCATACAGTCCTGATTGTTGAAGATGAAATCATTCCTGCTATGGCTCTGGAATCCGGCCTGCGGGCAGCCGGGTTTCAGACGGCTCTGGCCTTATCCTGGGATGAGGCCATAAAGCAAATCGAATGCGACAAACCCGATCTGGTGGTAATCGATATCAATCTTCATTCAACTGTGGATGGGATCGAAACCGCCCGACGCATCAAGGATCGTTTCGGGATTCCCATTATTTTCATGACCGGATACAGCGATATTGCGATTCGTCGGAAAGCTGACGAAGTGGGTTATCTTGGATATTTAGTCAAACCTGTCGAAATGGAATCCATTCTTGCCGTCATCGATGCTTACCATGCGAAGGGGGAGGTATAGAAACCTTTCGAAAAGATCAGGCCAAAAGGCTTTCAGCAAAATTCCGCAGATACGCAGTATGTGGCATGGCAATCATGCTGTTACTGATGACTTTTATTTTCGGCATTCATTACAGCCAGGCCAGATCGAAACTGCTGCAGCAATTGCAGAGCGCGGTAGAAGAGCGCACCATTTATTTAAACGGGATCATGGCCCGGCTTTCCAATCAAAATGAATTCATGCGGATTTGGAGCGAATATTACCTTTCAACCGCTTCGGATGCTTTGCCGGCGTCACCGTTAATTTCCATGATGGAACACCACGCACCAGGCAATTTTTTTTACATCGATCAGATCCAGCCACCGTTTCAACGTGTTGAAGTCGGATCCATCATAGTTGGCGGCAATTCGCTGAGCGGAAAAGACGCCCTTGCCAATAAAAAGCTGGGCGCCGCCCTTGAATTGTTCGGATATCAGCATATCGCTCACAGACTCAACCCATTTCTTGCCTGGAGCTATTGTGTCTTTTTGGGAAGTATCGGCAATATTTACCCATGGGTACCGTCTGAAATCATCGCCCGTTCATTTGCAGATCCAAATCATGCCTCAAAGGAAATCGGAGGCGGTCAAACGCGCATGCTGGTTTCCCCTGAAAACAATCCTGAAAGAACCGGTGTCTGGACAAAGGCTTATGTCGATAAGATCGGCAAGGGGCTGATGATTACCCGTGCTTCACCGATATATCACAACGATCGCTTCGAAGGCTTCGTATGCATGGATATTTCACTGGATTTTCTCTCTCAGTTCGCTCAGTATATCGACCCGTTCAATCAGTCTCCGCTTCTTGTCAACAACGATGGACAAGTACTCGCAGGCTTCGAGGACTCAAAAAACGAATTGCACAGCACCGATGAAATGTTAGGTGCAGCCCTCCATCTGAGTTTAGAAGAAACAATTCAGCGTTCGACAAGCAGATTTGCCTATATCAATGGCTTTGACGTCATTTCTATACCGCTTGAAAATGCAAAATGGCACGTCATCTATTCGATATCGGAATGGCACATTACCGGCTTTCTTATCTCGAATTTTACCATCTATCCGATCCTCGTACTCTGTGTGTTCGTCTTTTTTATTGCAGCGCAGCGCATTCTGAAAGCCAATTATATTCTTCCGTCCATTGCGCTTGTCGGTTATATTCAGAATGAGGCATCCGGTGTAGACACGGCTGTTCCGGCAGTACCAAACGAGTGGGGAGACTGTTTTCAACGACTCACCAAGATATTTGAACTGAAGACAGTAACATCCAACATGCCGGGAGGTATCTTTATACTGATCCGGAATTGCGACAGACAAACTTCTCTGCATTTTGTCAGTCAGTGGATATCCCGATTGATGGGGATCGATGCAAATGACCCGATCCGGCAGTATCACAACTGGATGGACATCATTCATCCGGATGACCATCTGCTTGTGACCGCCGCTATCGATGATTCCGCAGATCACCTGTCGGTGCTGAATGTTGAATGCCGCTTGATGACAGACAAGACAAGTCCGGTGTGGATAAGAATCGCATCCCACCCGCGTCGGG
>CAYQKZ010000486.1:0-2468 GCA_964418135.1 uncultured Desulfobacterales bacterium | reverse complement strand
GATGGGGCATCTTCCCTGGCCGATCGTTTCCCGGTACCACATCCAGGCTTTGGGGTTGATGGGTTCTCCCACCGATCCCAGCAGCCGGAGCGAACTCAAATCATGCTGTTCGGGCCATTGGTTGCCTTCTTTCATGAGGGAACGAAGTGCCGTCGGTGCGGTATAGAAAATGCTTACCCGGTATTTTTCGATAATCTCCCAGAACCGGTCCGGCCGAGGATAATTCGGAACCCCCTCGAACATGAGGCTTGTGGCACCGTTGGCCAGCGGGCCGTAAACAATATAGCTGTGCCCGGTGATCCATCCGATATCCGCGGTACACCAGTAGGTGTCCTCATCCCGGATATCGAAAATCCATTTGTAGGTCTGCATGGCATAGACCAGATAACCGGCCGTTGTATGGAGAACCCCTTTGGGCTTACCCGTGCTGCCGCTGGTGTATAGAATGAAAAGCGGATCTTCCGCATCCATGACTTCGGGAAGGCAATCGTTGGAAATGTCCGCGGCTCCGATCTCTTCATCCCACCAGTGATCCCTGCCGTCGCACATGGCGGTTTCGCTGTCCAGCCGGCGGACCACGATCACATCGGTGACACCAGGGCAGGATTCCAATGCCCGATCGGCCTGCACCTTGCTGTTAACGATCTTTCCCCCGCGAGGATAACCGTTGGTGCAGATCAGCAGACGGGAATTACAGTCCAGAATCCGGCCTTTGAGGGCTTCGGCGCTGAAACCGCCGAAAACCACGGAGTGGATGGCGCCGATGCGGGCACAGGCCAGCATGGCGATCGGCAGCTCGACGATCATGGGCAGATAGATGCTGACTCGGTCTCCCTTTTGAACGCCATGCTTCTTCAAAACATTGGCAAAACGGCATACCTGTCGGTGGAGCTGCTGATAGGTCAGGATTTTCTCTTCTCCGGGCCTGTCTCCTTCCCAGATGAGGGCGGCCTTGTTCTTCCGAGATGTCTGCAAATGGCGATCCAGACAGTTCACCGTCAGGTTCAGCTTGCCCCCCACAAACCATTCATGGATACCTTCGCTGAAATCTTCCACCAGAACGTTGTCCCATTTCCGGAACCAGTCCAGCTCCTCGGCCCGTTGTGACCAGAACGCTTCGGGATCATCGATCGATTGACGATACAGGGAGTTGTATTCATCCAGACTCCGGATGCGGGCCTTTTCCCGGAACGCTTCCGGCGGGTCGAAAACCCGATCTTCCACCAAAACCGATGTGATGGTTTTCTTGTTGGGAACATCCTCGATCACAAGGGTCAACAGATTCCTGCCGTCTCGGCGTTCGTAACCGATCACATCCACCAGCATGCGGACGAGCCGCAGCCCCAGTTCGATATCTTCGATATTGTCGAGGGAGATGCGCTCGGTCGGCTTATAGGATACGGCCGAGGGATTGAATTCCTTGCCGTCATCCGAAACGGTGATGGTCAGTTTCTTGCCGATCAGGGAAAAACAGACATCGATGGTATGTGCCCGATCATCGCCGTAAGCATATGACACGATGTTGATAAAGAGTTCTTCGAGGGCCAGTGTCGCCCCGTAAACGAGATTTCCGCTCAACCCGTGAAGCCTGCCGAAAGCTGCCATTTCCTCGCCGAGCCGTTGGATTTCACTGATCTGATTGCACAATTGCAATCGATGGTCGTTGAACATGTTCCACACCTCCCTGAATAATCATCATATGGGCATCGGACAAGAAATTGGATGGAAAACCGAAGAATTGCAAATCGAGCGATTCTGGTAACATGTCTATTGCATGCTGTCAAATGATTCCAATGAAAGGAGAGATCGAAATGGAAAGGTTACGAATTTGAGCGAACGATTTTGCATTGCATCCAGGATATTCTTGTCGTAAAATTTCAAAATCATGGGGTTGAGTGTCATTGAAGCCAAAATCGATATGGACTCAGTGAATATGTAATTAAAAATTTGATTCGGCCAAGTGGAAAGGATTCAACATGCTGAAAAAATAAGTTTATTTCTGGGATTTTTCTTACTGGCGTTTCCATTTCCGTCACACAGCTTTGACTGCAACAATCCGGATTTCGGCGCCCGTATCGAGAATCTGAACAAAAACGGGTATTTCATCAAATATCTGGAAAAAGGCGGCGTCTCCTATTACAACTATACCGGCCCATGCCGCCTCGATATGCACAATCACACCAACCCTTCGATTCATTTCGCCTTTATTCAAAACGAGCTGTATGCGCGCATCGTCACGATTCCGAAAAGAGAAGGATACACCGAAGATATCCGGGACCGGATGGAAAAAAATGTACCCAGTAATGTCGGAACCCAACCCTATACCATGAAACAGGAGGGTGACTGGTGGATATATCAATGGTCCAATGACAAAGACAGTTTGAAATATAAAGTGAAAATAAACGCCCGAACGAATGAAGGCAAAAGCGTGTGCTACTATGAACCGCTTCGGACCAAACTGCCCAATT
>CAYQKZ010000485.1:0-2469 GCA_964418135.1 uncultured Desulfobacterales bacterium | reverse complement strand
TCCATCAAACTGAATCCAATAATAATTTATCATATTGATATAATGATATATTTATGGATACGCAAAACATTGGCACGCAAATTGAATATAGCATATTGCTGTCGTCTGAAAAATAGCAAACCATTCGAAAGTGTTGATCGCAAAACATCTGTCCAATATTTCTTTTTGGAAATACGGTTACAGAGACGCCAGCCGGAAATCGGCTTATTTCTTAATGCTTTTCTGCCAGAACATACATATAAAGGAGGTTGCTATATGAATTCAAAAATGTTTAATGTTACCATTATCACAATGATTATGATGGTTTTTAGTTGTTTTCTGTATCCATCTGTCAAACAGTTGTATGCATCACCAAGTATGATGTCATGCGATCCACAATATATCAGAATAATTGATGATATTAATAATTTTGCCAGATACTTTTTAAATATGTAACCGTAAATTGATAACTCGGAGCTGCTTTCCAATATCATGGGTGAAATTTGAACAAGGGGGAGTGTGAACGATACGAGAAATATAGACACTCAGAAAAATAATTTTGCGGCGTTATCGGTCGGGAATGGCCGAAAAAGGCCTATTCCCTCCCTGCTGCCTTGCGAAATGAATTTTATGAAAGTCTATAGCGTATGGAATAATTACTTGCGTTTTTCTATAACTCGATGTTCAAGTTTCTTTATAACATGTTGAAAATACACTGTCCGCTGAATTAATTGTGTCAATTCAGCATGTTACCATTTACAGGTTGTTGATGAATGCAAAAAACTTGAATATCGAGTGCGATTAATATGAAATTTCAACCAGGTTATCCACTTGAGACGGCGAGGAGCCATTACTTCTCCGACTGGAGTGCTATCGCTTATCAGGTGTAATTCGGGTGATTTTACTTCCCTGGATGCCCATTCCGGCCATCAGCCCCTTCTGGTTGAAGATAAATGCATACACGGCTTCCTTGGCTGTTGTTGTGGTCATTGTCCGAGCAAATCCCTCATCTACGATAACAACACTGGGGCCGACACCGATTTCCCATCCATCACTTTTATTCAGATATTCCAAGGCTTCCCTGTCTGTAAAAAAGAGTACGTAGCCGAAGGATTGGGCGCCTGCCTGCAATCCATAAGAGGCTGCGACGGTACAATAATACCCTGTGGTTTTTCCATCGACGCGAAGGGCACCCTCACCGTATTGTCCGGCGACAATAAATCCGCCTTTGACGATGCTGGGAAAAACCAGGACTCCTTTGGCGATCTTGGACAGCTCTCTGGCTGCACTAGATCGAGCGTAAAGCTTTTTAAGGGTATTATCGATATCCCGGTCGATTTGAGCGGCGGTATCCGCCAGGGCCGGCTGCGAAGATACTGAAATCAGGAAGGCCGATATCAGTATGATTGCAATGACAGAGAAACGAGATGTGAGATGCATAAATCCTCCTTTTCGATAAAAATATCTCGGTTGATAGAACGAAATAACACGCTGGAATATTCAGATAAGTAACCGTTCACTCCCCCCTCCCCCCACAATACGTAACTATCTGAATTAATACATGCATGATTTGAAAGAGGAGGGAAGAGAGAACGATTGCACAGATAAAATCTGTTGCAATTCCTATCAGGTTAATGGGCAATTTGCAATACAGTATTGATGCAGCCTGCAATATCGCGGGCAGATCGTTTCGCTCGATATCACATCTCATCAATGAAAATATCCGTTTTCGGTCATCAATATTGACAGGCTTCTGCAGTTGCTATACTTAAGAGAAGACGATTTTACCCACACCTTCCGAATATCCGGAGAATTTCCATGAACACGTTATGGTGGCATTGGCTGTCTTTTGGATTGATTCTGATCAGCGCCGAGCTTTTCATTCCATCATTCACCATCATTTGGTTCGGCTTGGGGGCCTGTCTGGTCGGCCTTTATCAATTTATTTTTCCGCAATCATCTTTTACTGTGCAACTGTTTGTCTGGACGGTGGCCTCATCGGTGTTCACTTTGCTCTGGTTTCGCCTGCTGAAACCCAAAATGGTGGATAAAACCACGGCCGGCATGTCGCAGGAAGCCATTGCAGGGGAAGTGGGTATGGTTATAAAACCCAATGCAACAACCCTCGAAAAGGGCAAGGTGCGCTTTACCCTGCCCGTTCTGGGGGCTGAAGAATGGGATTATATCAGTGCGGAACTTTTTCAGCCGGGGGATTATGTCCGAGTTTCAGGTATCGATGGGCATGTGTTGAAAGTGGAAAAAAAGTAAACTTCAAAAAAAGGAGGTATGCTATGACCGGGGGTCTGACAGTCATCGGGATTTTAACGGTTCTGGTCGTATTGACGATTTTCATGGGTGTTCGGATTGTTCCTCAGGGGTATAAACATGTTGTGCAGCGCTTAGGGAAATATCATTCCACTCTGAATCCGGGGCTGAATTTCGTCATCCCCTATCTGGATGCCATTTCTTACAAAGTTATCACCAAAGATA
>CAYQKZ010000484.1:0-2476 GCA_964418135.1 uncultured Desulfobacterales bacterium | reverse complement strand
GGTTCCTTCCCATCCTTTTAATCGGTGCCGGGGCGGCCTCATTGGTTCATGGAATCAAGGAATTGACCTGAAAAATGGCGGTATTCAATAAAGATTTATCATCATGAATAGAAACATTTCAAATATCATTCAAAACGCTTATGGCAGAATATATGGCCTGGATCAATATGAACAGGATATATATGAGTCCGACCGGTATGAACTGGAGCAGCGTGAACTGGTTAGAAGTCACCGCTTTTATCTTACCGTATGGAAACCCTTTGTGGCGTTCACCAAAAACCATTGGGTCCGGATTACATTGATTTCATCCACCATCATACTGGCAGTGGGCGCTGCATATTATTATAACCTGATGCTTGCCGCTCAATATGATGTGCAGTCGGCATTGGGCAATGTAAATGCCTTGTTGGAGCGGCGACATGATACTTCCGTCAATCTTTCGAAGTCGGTCTATCATTACACCGTTCATGAAAGTACGGTGTTGACCAACATCGTTAAAATGCGGGCGGATATGACCAGAGATCATTCCCAGCAACAATTGTCTCCGATCGACGCAGATCAGCAGGTGAAAGCCGATATAGACAATCCTGCGACGATTAAACCGGCTCAGGCCGGGTCAGCGGATTCAAAACCACAGACATCGGTAAAAACCGAACCCTCCACTGTGGCGGATCTTAAAAACAACACAGGAGTTACGGCTGAACATCCTGCAGGGATAAAGCATGCGCTCATGAGTGAACTCAAACCGATTACAGGCCTGCTTGCATTGGCGGAAGATCATCCGGACCTGAAATCATCCGCGCCCTTTTTGACTTTGATGACATCCATAACAGACGTAGAAAAGGATTTGTCCGCTGCCAGGCTGAAATATAACGATATGGTAAACATCTACACAACCATCATCACCAAATTTCCGATCAATATTTTTGCGAACATATTCAATTTTAAATCCTTGCCTTACTATACGGCCACCAGTGAAGCCGCACAGTTCAAGCCCATTGATTATTAGCCGAAAGACGAAGGTGGACAGCTATCCACTCGGAAAATTTTGGAGAAAGGCAATACATGAAAATTAGCACTAGCACCTATAATTTATCGCTCTTCGGGCATGGAACGGTAAAAATGCGTGCGATACTGGTCGGCATTCTGGTGGTGCTGGGAACCGTGTATGCGTTTACTTCCGATTATAACCTGGCTACCGGTTCCGGCAATCTGTGCATGGTGCTTTTTCTGGCGGCAAACATCTATTTCCCGGCCAAACGCATTCGGCTCAAATACAATTTCAAGAATGTTCAACTCTATTTCGACAGAATGCTGATATATCATGTCTGGCTGAATACGGCCTCTTTTCTGGTGGCTTGTGTACATTGCTACGTATCCTTGTGGTCGAACAATTGGCTGATTGTTGCCCTGGTTCTCATGGGATGGCTTACTTTTGGAGGGTTTCTGATGTTCATCAAATACCCTCCCGGCAAGGTCAAAAAAGGACTTTACCTTTTGCATACGCAGCAAATTCTTTTTTTCGTCATGATATTTGCGATGCTGAAGGGGCATTACGTCATTTAGAACTTCAATTCGTAAAGGTTCGATCAACCATGTTTATTCTTAAAATTGTAGGATTCCTGCTCATCATTTCCGTGGTGGTGTTTGCCGTTTTCTTATTGCAGGCGGTGTCTAAAATGGAAGCAGAGATCAAGTCCGAGCAGTCGTCAGTGGGTGAAGAATGAAATACCGAGCATGCCGAAAATGCGCCGACAGTGTCGGTATCGTCAATGTCATTGGCAATATCCTGATGATTCTGATCAAAGGCTATATGGGCGTGGTGGGGCAAAGCAGAGGATTGATCGCCGATGCCGTTCATTCCTGCGCCGATCTGCTGGCAACGCTGGTCATGATCATCGGTTTGAAACTTTCCGATCGTAATGAGGATGCCGATTATCCATACGGATATGGAAAGATCGAATATATCGTTTCGATCATTATCTATCTGTTTCTAATGGTGATCGCAGTCTTTATCATATATGAGGGCGTCTTGAGTATCATTCAGGGACGAAAGGTCATTATCTGTTGGTCGGCTGCCTGGGGTGCCATAATCGCCATTGCCATCAACGAGCTGATGTTTCGCCAGAGCGTGTGTGCAGGCACCCAGATCAACAGTCCATCCATGGTGGCCAAAGCCTGGGAATCCCGATCGGATGTCTATGCATCGATTGCGGTATTGATCGGGATCATCGGTGCAAAAATGGGATTTCATTTTATGGATCCGCTGGCAGCGGCTGTGGTCGGGGTGATCATTCTCAAGATTTGTATCGAATACATCAAGGAATCTTCATTGAATCTATTGGACAAAGCGCCCGAAGAAGAAATCTTGGATAACGCCAAAAAAGCGCTGGATACGGTAGAAACCATCTGCGGCATCAAAAATATTTTTGCCAGGGAACTGGGCCAGTACATGGAATTTGAAACGGAACTCTAT
>CAYQKZ010000483.1:0-2481 GCA_964418135.1 uncultured Desulfobacterales bacterium | reverse complement strand
CCCGCTGGGGGAGGGAGTTTGATGTAAACGCAGATTGTAACGATTCATAGTATATCTTTTAATGAATCCTGGGTAGATTATATATGTTTGGAGTTGTCCTTACTGTTCGTTCGTACATGGATTACCAATCGGGAAAAGGAGGAAACGAGTATGACAGGAAAAATGATTTTCAGATGGTTTTGTTGTTTCATTTGCATCTTTCTATTCATCGGTTCGATGTCGCCCACGCCGGCCCTCTCCGGCGATATCGGTAATTCGGCGGGGATAAACACCGACTGCACCGCCGTCGTGGATAAAGACCTTAAACTTCACATTCCCTATCTTCTCTACAATCACCCGACATCGGGCAAACTCACGCTCTGGGTGGATCTGGTTTACGAACACAATGCGGCCAATCCGACATGGATCCCGTTCAAGCTGACCAATCACGGAAACATCTCCAATCCTTCGTTTTCCTGCGCGCCGGCCACCGTATACGGCAATTCCGCCATTCACATCCCCGATCTGCTGATGCCGGACGGGGTTACACATTATTGGGTGAATTTAACATACAATACGACGCTTTCCACCCAGGGAAACGAATACTTCATCGTCTCGAACTGGGGGCCGAACAGCCTGTCGCAGACTGGAATTTTCGATCTGACGCAAACCGCATTCATTTTCAGCTTCATTGCCAACGCCCCTTCCAATGTCAAGGGAAATCCGCAACAGTTGGCCGACTACGCATATGACGCCCTCACCAACGGCACGCCCAATCCGTCGCCATATCACAACGCCGATGGAGATAATATCCAGGCCCCTGGTCTGTTGAAAACCATTGGTTCGAAACTGGTCGGAGGAGACTGGAAACTGGCCTGGGGGCCCGGCAATTTTCAGTTCACCAGCAGCGACGAACAGTCCGACAATGCCGCATTTGTCGTGTACAGTGCCTCTCAAGACACCTACATCCTGGCGATAGCAGGTACAAACCCCAACGGCAAGCTCGACTGGCTGGTGGAGGATTTTATGGTCGGCCCGGAATTGCTTGTCAAGTGGCCGATGGCCACAGAGCAGTCCAAACTTGTCAAACCGACTATCATCCCCGTCAAAGAAGTCGTGAACACCGATAAAATGATTTCGGCAGGAACGGCCTACGGCGTCTATTACACGTTGACCGGCATGGTTCAGTCTCAACATTCCCCTGCACCGGACCAAACACTCGAAACTTATCTGTCGCAACTGAAACAAAGTCAGAACAGCACCTCCCAACTGATCGTCACCGGGCACAGTCTTGGCGGCGCCCTGTCCCCGACGATCGCCAACTGGGCTCAGGACAAGCTGACGCAGACGGATACGAAGTGGAACGGCCATGTATTTGCCATGCCAACCGCCGGCCCCACCCCCGGGAATGCAGCGTATGCAGCCGACTGGGATGCAAAATTCCCGCACCGGGCGGTAACGGTCAATCCCGGAAACATCGTCAATTATCTGAATGTCCTCTTGTACAATCAATGCGATGTGGTTCCGTATGCCTGGCAGCATATTTATCAACTCGATATCGGGACCGAACACCACGATTACTTCTGGCAAATCCATGCATTGAACAAAAGTTATTACTTCGAAACACAGATCGGCCAACTCGTTCTGCCTGTCTCGAAAACATCGGATGCGTTGGTTGGGGCTATCTTATATGCGGAAATGGCGGGCAATCTTGCCGGCATGACCCGGCAAAGCAACCTGATCGAAATCAACGACAAAACGCTGTCACCCGCAACGGCGTGGCCGATTCAGTATCTGAACAGCAAACAGAACAATCAATTGGATTATTTTCAGAAACCGGCCACGCCCATCACCGATATGAATGACTTTTTCGGTGACATCGGCACGGTTCATGTCTGGGGCTATTTTTCGGCGTTCAACATCGATCTGGCCACCATCAAGGATGCGCTGCCGGTTCATGTATCATCACAGTGACATGAAAAAAATGTCGTTGACCGTTGACCGTAAACGTCAAACGGTCAACGGTGAGATGATTCCGGCGGTTTCGGCCATGGCAAACAGGGTATGAACTGCCGCTGCACCTTCGGCTCCGATATTGAGCGAAAAGTCGTTCACATACAGCTCGATATGCTGTTGAATGATGGCAGGCGCCATTTCCTGTGCATGTTCCCGGACATAGGAAGCTGTGTGGTCCGGATGGGCAAAAGCAAAGGCAATACTGTCCGCAATCGCCCGCTCGACCCGGTTTACCACTGTTTCATCCAGATGCCTGCCGGCAGCGATACATCCAAGCGGCACCGGCAGGCCGGTTTTTTGTTCCCACCACTCCCCCAAATCCAGAATGCGGGTCAATCCGTATTCCGGATACGTAAACCGACCTTCATGAATGATCACCCCGAAATCGAAATCCCCAGCAGCCACGGCCGGCATGATCCGGTCAAATGTCATGGCGGTTGCATGGGGAGGCTTGCCCAGGTAAAGCCCGGTCAGCAGACAAGCGGT
>CAYQKZ010000482.1:0-2490 GCA_964418135.1 uncultured Desulfobacterales bacterium | reverse complement strand
TCTGGTTTACGGAGTACGCTGGCGGCAAAATCGGAAGAATCACGCCTTCCGGTGTTGTTACCGAGTTTTCGATCGGTCTGGTCAACAATCGGGGCCCGCAGGGGATTGTCACCGGCCCGGACGGCAATCTCTGGTTTACGGAATATGATTACAATGCCATTGGGCGGTTCACCGATTTCCGGGAAAGCTGTTCCGGCAATCTGGACGTGAGCGGGGTACTCAATGTGCCCTATCTTGCCAATCAGAATGCCATGCCGGGATCCCCGCGGTTATGGGCGAATTTCATCTACGAGCCCAATCCGTCCTTTCCATCGCTGGTCCCTTTCAAGCTGACGACAATGGGTCTCATCGACAATCCGTCTTCTTCCTGCACCCCATCGACCCTGTATGCCGATTTGTCCATTCATATTCCGGATGTGCTGTTGCCGGGTGGAACCACCCATCTGTGGGTCGATCTGAAATACAGTCCGGTGCTTTCGTCTTCCAATAAAACCGTTTTTATCGTCACCAACTACGGACCGCTTCTTGCAAAATGAATTTTGAAAGTCTATAGATCGAGAAAGAGGGGGGCTTCCATGCAGGTGTTACCTTTAGATGGTAAGAAAATAATATCGTATCTGGTGAAAACTTTCTTCATGATTGCCCTGGCGATGCTGATGGACGGCACAGGAACAGCTCAGGAGGACAACCAGAGTATCCAGGATCGAAAAGCAACTTCCGGCGATCTTGCATCCTCGGGAAACTCTGTTGCCATTCCTGTTTTTGGTTCCAAGCATCGCCAGAACAGGAATGGCTGGAAAGACTGGTACCAGAGCCAGAGAATCTATCCGGGCGCATCGTTGCCTTCCACGATCTACCCCGCGGCCCATCTTGCCGCTGTGGCACCGGAATCGGCATATCCGGTCTCCTGGGAGGGCATCGGTCCAAATCCCATCGAGAACATCACCATGGTGGGCAGCGGGGACTTGACCAGCAGTGGAAGGGCGCTTTGTACGGCCGTTCATCCCAATGATCCCGACACGCTTCTGCTTGGCACCGCTCAAGGGGGAATTTGGCGGTCCACCACCGGCGGACGAAACTTCGCAGCGGTGTCCAACAACTTGCCGTCATCAGCGGTGAAGGTGATCCGGTTTGCACCGAGTAGCCCCCATATCGTTTATGCCGGTTCGGGAGAGCCTCATTCCAAGACAAGCATTTTCGGCATGGGCGTGTTCAAATCCACCGACGCCGGCCGCACCTGGAATGTTCTCCCCGCACATGGAAGGGGATGGGATTTTCGGTATGTGGCCGTCAGCGGATTGCAGATCGATCCCCACAATCCCGATATTCTCACCGTCACCACCGCCGATGTACTCCCCGACAGAGTCAATACGTTCTTTCCGCCGCCTTCCGTCCCAAGAACCGGAATTTTCAAATCCACCGATGGCGGATTCACTTGGACTTGCAAGCTGCTGGCCAGGGATTATCGCAGCGTTATGTACCCCGAATACGATCCCTACCTGGTTCAGGGCGTCGGGTTCACCGATCTGGAGATGTTTCAGGCCGATCCCAACGTGCTTTTCGCCGCCGAGTTCTCCGGCGGGATCTATCGCTCGGTAAATGGCGGCGAAACCTGGAAACGGATCACCCCGGTGAAGAATCCCGGCAAGATCATTGGCGCAGGTTCCGATTTTCCCGCACCGGTTCCGTCTTTTGCCTATTATGGGCCGAATACGTTCAAGTTCGACAGATTGGCGGTAATCAAGAGAGCTGTATACATTCCCGAGTTCAGCCGCATCGAGATCGGACTGGCGCAAAAGGGAGCCCAGATCACCACCGATTTCCGGACGGCCATCCTCTACGCGGGAGTTGCGGCAGTTCTCCAGCTTGATGCCAATGGCAACGGGGTATTCGATGCCGGAACGGATATCGAAGCCCCGGTGGCACTTCTTTTCAAATCCACCGATGGCGGTGATACGTGGGAATGGTTGGGGGACTGGCTGAATGGAATCCCCAATTACTGTGACACCATTACCAGCACCACAACGGAAGGACAGCCCTTCATGAACGGTGTCTACGACAACACCGTGGAGGTCAACCCGGAAAATGCCGATGATATCGTGGTCGGCGGAAACGCCAATTACAGCCAGTACTGGCCTGACCCAGTGGAAAACCCCACCCGAATGCTGGCCATCCCCTGGCGGGGGATGATCTACCGGTCGCTGGATGGCGGCAATTCCTGGACAGACACCACGCCGGCCTGCGCTGAATATGTTTATGACGCGGATACCAACCCCATCAACGGCCTTCCCGTTTATAAGTGCATATCCACCCCATCGGATCTGGTGGTTCATCCGGATGTCCACGGCGCAACGTTCGATTGGGCCAATCGCCGAATATACGCCACCACCGACGGGGGGCTTTCCCGATGCACCATCGGCGTCCAAGTCGGTGGCGAGGCCGAGTACTCCTGGGAGTCGCTCAACAACAACCTGGCCACCCTGCAATTCT
>CAYQKZ010000481.1:0-2498 GCA_964418135.1 uncultured Desulfobacterales bacterium | reverse complement strand
CCGAATCGATCACACCCGTTTCTTCAATGCCTGAACCCCGCCAGGCCAGATGGATGCCAAGAACGCCGAAAGCCTTTTCTACAAACTCGCGGACAGAATGAGCCCGGCCGGTTGCAATCACAAAATCTTCGGGCGACAGGTGCTGAAGCATCCGCCACATCGCCTCGACATAGTCTCCGGCATAGCCCCAGTCTCTCTGAGAATTGAGATTGCCGAGATAAAGCCTGTCCTGAAGCCCAAGGCGAATTCTGGCCACCGCTCGGGTGATCTTCCGGGTGACGAATGTTTCCCCCCGTATCGGAGATTCATGGTTGAACAAAATCCCGTTACAGGCAAACATGCCATACGCCTCGCGATAATTCACCGTTATCCAGTACGCATAAACCTTGGCAGCACCATAAGGACTTCTGGGGTAAAAGGGGGTGGTTTCTTTCTGAGGGATTTCCTGAACTTTTCCATACATTTCACTGGTTGATGCCTGATAGAAGCGGGTATGACCTTCAAGTCCCAGAATCCGGACAGCTTCAAGGATTCTGAGTGCCCCCAGAGCATCTGAATTGGCGGTATACTCCGGCGTTTCAAACGATACCTGAACATGGCTCTGCGCTGCCAGGTTATATATCTCATCGGGTTTTACTTCCTGAACAATTCGGATCAGATTGGTCGCATCGGTCAGGTCACCGTAATGCATGAAAAAATGCACATCGGTTTCGTGGGGATCCCGGTAGAGATGGTCTACGCGGCGGGTGTTGAAAGAAGATGCCCGCCGTTTAATGCCATGAACTTCATAGCCTTTGCCCAATAGAAATTCTGCCAGATAGGCGCCGTCCTGCCCAGTAACACCGGTAATCAATGCTCGTTTCATCGTTGCTGTCTCTGATGTCCTAACGCATAATTTATAAATAAATTTGACGATTATGTAAAAAGTCCGGATACAAGATACTATCTTTCAATTATTATTGCAAGTCTACACAGTGCAACCACAACGAGACTTTCTTCCCGATAACCACTCCGGCTAAAGATTTTGGAGAGCGGGCGGGCTGCTGAATCTTCCCGGCGGCCGAATACTTCTGTCCGATCGCATTATCAGCACGGTAGATGTCGTAGCCTCGGTGCGAAGGACGATCAGTGATCCGTAATCCACGAAATCGCGCATTGATTCCGTGGCGTATTCTTCATAAATGGCATACGTCTGGCCCGTTTGAATGCCATCTTCGGCACCTTTGTTGATAAAGGCAATCGCATCATCACCAATTATTTCTACATCTTCTTCGGCCTTGAAAACATTACCATCGATCCGGGCCGTTACAGGAGTCAGTTGAATCTTGGGCGACACCGGCTCGTACGGCAGCAGAATGTCATTGACCATAATGGAGCGAAAAGCTTTTTCAATTTTTGCAACCGCATAATCTTCATGGCTTTCCACAATACGAATCAATCCCGTCTTATAGTATTGAACGCCGACAATGTTCTTCGGTTCACCGATAATGTTCTTGGTTTCAGGATCTTTTACCTGCGTCGGCGGACGATATACCGCATACACATCGTCTACCTTCAACGATACGTTGCCGGAAGGAGCTACATAGATGATTTCATCCTGAACCAACATCGTTTTTTGAACTGACTTATCCCCCCTGATCAGAGAAATATGCCCGGAAGCGGCTACGGGCTGCTCCTTGATAAATCCGATTCGATGAATTGAGGAATACTCATAATATTTGGCTTCAATAACGGGCAATCGATCCGAGAATGAGCTTGCGGGCTGATCCGGCGATTCCGGCGGCAGCGAAGCATCCCACACCTGATGATAAAGCCGCAGTCTCTCCCCTGGAAAAATTCGATGCGGATTCATAATCTGCTGATTTTCACTCCAGATTTGAGGCCATCTCCAGTGGGTATTGAAGTAACGGTTGGATATATCCCAGAGCGTGTCTCCTTTTTTGACCGTGTAATAAATACCGGATTCCATCTCGATTGTAGTGGGCGATTCATCGGATGCCGCAACAACGGTGCCCCAATCAGTAGTTGCACCTATCACTAAAAAACACCATACAATCAATCTTAAATATCCGTTTTTCATAGTATTCTCCACAATCCGGCAAGGTTGACTGGTAAAATTCCGAAAAAAACTTTATTTTCGTAGCGTGAATGAAATCCTTTTGTCAAGCGTTTCATGATATCCGTGGTGATAATGGCCCCTATTCTGTTGATTCGGCTTTCATTATGAGTTATAAAATCAGCGGCCGTGAAAATATTTGTAACCATGAAACAAAATCAGTTTTTCTTGGCTTCGCGTCAGAAACCTTTTTCAGTTAACGGATGCGCCATTTTTTGATGCGTGTTTAGAAAGAAAAAACAAATCGAAAAAATAACCCCGCTATATGATTTTTCTATGGAGAGATTCGTCATGAACCCGCATGCAGAACAATTGAACCAGGATATCGAAAAAGGAAGTTCCTGCGTTCTCGAAATGCTTTCCACCATTGGTAAAAACCTTT
>CAYQKZ010000480.1:0-2508 GCA_964418135.1 uncultured Desulfobacterales bacterium | reverse complement strand
GGGTTTGAACGTACCATCGTCTTCAATTCGATGTCATCGGTCTGGAAAAAGTCAATATCCAGTTTATATTTTGCTTTGATGGAATCGGCCACTTTAAAATCACTGGCTGTAAGTCCAATAACCTGATAACCAGACTGATTCAGATATACAATCAGTTCTGAAGCTTTTTGAAGTCCTTCAACATCTGATTTCAAAATATCGGAGCATACCAGAAATACAGCATTTTGAAGATACGACTGAGTTACATTGCTACCAGCTGTATCTACTATACTGAAATTGGGAGCCGGATAGACATTCGGGTCATCGATGCGGGTATCCTTATAAGCCCAGTCGGCCATAAAAGTACTATCTGAAAAAGGCAGTTCTTTGGATAAATATTCTTTGATCTCACCGGTTTTTTTATTCTGATATACCAGATAATAGTTAACTGGTTGTAATTCTTTGGGGATCATCCTGTTACCCTTTTTCCAGGCTGTAAAATCAACTGCCGGAAGGTGACGTAGATTATATACTTCAAAACCAATAAATACGAGCGGGATTATGGCGACCATCACCCATCCCGTAAATTTTTGGAACGGTGTTTTGAATTCCCTTCTGGCCCGAAAGACAATAAAAGCAAAAACGATCAGGACAATGTTTTTATAGAATGTTTCCCAATTGGTAAGTTTAAGGGCATCGCCAAAACAACCACAATCCGGAACCAGATTGTAGAGCGCGTCAAAAAAGGTAACGACTGTAAAATAAACCATCAGCAGCAGTACCATCCAGGATGTGGTTCTGGGCTTGATATTTAATAGCATATAGACTCCCAGCGAGAACTCCAGTGCACATAACATCACAGAAAGGAAGAGTGCGAGTGGTTCGGCCCACTGTGCACCATATACGATCATATAATCTTCCATTTTGTATGCGGTTCCCATCGGATCCACTCCTTTTACAAAACCGGAAAAGATAAAAACCATTCCCAATAATATTCTCAAAATATTTCGTAGTGCTGACATAAGGCTTATTTATTTATTGGATGACAATTCAGTTAATTTAATCAGCGCAAAAACAGCGTAATTGATCATATCCAGATAATTTGATTCGGGGCCTTCTGAAGCGATTGTAGTTCCTGCATTATCTTCGATCTGCTTCAGGCGCATCAGGCGCATCAGGATAATATCTGTGAGAGAACTGACACGCATGTTCCGCCAGGCTTCCTCATAATCATGATTTTTGTCCATCATCAGGGTACGTGCTTTATTGATCTGATGCATGTAATGGGTCATGGCTTCATCCATTTCGAGGTTTAACTCATGGTATCCGGCCAGTTCGATCTGGATAACGGCAACTGTAGAATAATTAATGATCCCGGCAAATTCAGGCCGGATTCCTTCGGCTATCCGGGCAATTCCTTTTTCTTCTATGCTCCTGATCCGCTGCGCTTTAATATAGATCTGATCGGTGAGTGAAGCAGGTCGTAAAATTCGCCAACTGCTGCCGTAATCCCTCATTTTGGAGAGAAAAATCTCTTTGCAATAGGCAATTTCGCGGTCGTATTCGAGTAAGGTTTGTTCCATGAATTCCGGATTCTTTGGTATTGTGACTTGTTTTTTCTGATCTTTGAATGCAAATTTAATGGCAATCTTAATATGTCCGGCAAAGAATCCGAAAAGCTTTTTAACAATCCAGCCATTTCTAAGGCATTTTTATCAAAAAAACGAAGTCTAAAACTTCGCAATACGATCCATTTCCTGGATCGGCCATGGGTTATGACCGTTTTAAACCTGACACCGGATTCGTTTTACACCCATGAACCGGCGGGTCAGCCCGTTGAAAAACTGCTTAAAAAAATTGAGTCGCTCCTCCCCTACACCGATATTCTGGATATCGGAGCCGTATCAACCCGGCCCGGAGCACCGGAAGTTCCGGAAGAGGTAGAAGCGAAACGTTTAATCCCGGCTTTAAAGGAAATCCGGAAAACATTTCCCGATCTGCCGGTTTCGATCGATACCTGGCGATCCGAAATCGCGCAGCAGGCTGTTGACCTGGGTGCTGATATGATCAATGATGTTTCGGGAGGCAAGCTCGATTCGAAAATGATCGAAACAATTGGCCGCCTCCAGGTTCCCTATGTTGTGATGCACATGAAGGGAAATCCTGAAACCATGCAGATAAATCCTGAATATCAGGATATTACAAAAGAAATCATGAACTACTTTTCTGAAAGACTCAATGCCTTGTCGCGCTTACATGTACATGACATTATATTGGATCCCGGTTTTGGATTTGGCAAGACTGTGCAACAAAACTTCAGTTTACTTTCTGAACTGGAAACACTTTCGATGTCTGGTCATCCGGTAATGGTGGGATTTTCGCGCAAATCAATGATCCAGAAAGCCCTTCATATCACGGCAGATGAATCACTCAATGGTACAAGCATTCTGAATACGATTGCATTGACCAAAGGTGCTGATATTCTTCGGGTTCATGATCCGAAAGAAGCCATGGAAGCTTGTTTACTTT
>CAYQKZ010000479.1:0-2509 GCA_964418135.1 uncultured Desulfobacterales bacterium | reverse complement strand
CGATGGCCGGGAATTCGTCAAACCCTATAACGTGATCTATATTTACAGCAATGTAATTGATAAAACCGGAGATGATAAAGCATCCGAAAGCAAAGTATTTGAAGCCACAGAGGATGAATTCGATCACATCATAAAGATAATCAAGCAGGTAAACAACATGAACGGGTACAATATGATCATTACGTCCGATCATGGTTACCTTTACCAGCATAACCGGCTCGAAGCATCCGATTTCACCAACTTCACTGCAACCGGTGATCTTTTTAAGTCCAGTCGCCGGTTTGTCCTTGGAAAAAATTTAATCACCAATGCATCCGTGAAAAAATGGTCTGGGAAACAACTTGGTTTCTCGGATGATACAGAAGCGTTAATTCCAAAATCCATCAACCGGTTAAGAATACAAGGCTCCGGAAGTCGTTTTGTTCATGGAGGATCAAGTCTGCAGGAAATCGTGGTGCCGATCATGGAAATCAATGTGACCAGAAAAAAGGACATCGAACAGGTGGAAATTGATATATCAGTACCCTCGTACAACATTACCAGCAACTCTTTTGGCGTAGGCTTTTATCAGAAACAACCTGTGGGAGATAAAATGATGCCGCGAAATTTGCGTATCAGCTTTAAAACCCAATCAGGTCAGTCCATTTCAGATATTACAACTTTTAAATTCAACAGCCGCGATGGTGATGCCTCAGGAAGGGAACAGCGAAAAACATTCCTTTTCACCTCTGAGGCTACAAAACTCAACGGTCATGATGTCAATCTGGTTCTGGAAGAAAATGTTGAAGACACTGCACATTTTACCATATATAAAACCATCTCGTTCAGGATGCTCATTGCTTTTTCCAGCGAGTTTGATAATCTTTAATCTATTGATGCATGGACACACTGGATGTTAAGTTGACCGAATCTTTTCCCGGCAAAGTTGTACGCAAGGACCTCACCAAGCAAATTAAGGAAGGCGCCAATGTTCCGGTTTATGTTCTGGAATACTTATTGGGCATGTATTGTTCCACCGATGATGAACTTACAATCAAAGAAGGAATTCAAAAAGTTAAGCAGATTTTGTCAGAGAATTATGTCCGGCCAGACGAATCAGAGAAAATCAAAGCCAAGATAAAAGAGAGGGGACGGTACAAGATTATTGACAGGGTCACAGCAAAATTGAATGAGAAATTCGATCGCTATGAAGGCTTGCTTTCCAATATCAACATTAAAAACATCATCATTGATGCCGCTTATGTCAGGAAATACGAGAAATTGCTGGCCGGAGGTATTTGGTGTATCCTGACACTGGAGTACTGGTTTGACGAAAATTCCAAGGATTCTCCATTCAAAGTGGTTGATCTCAAACCAATCCAGATGCCGGAAACAGATATATCGGATTTCATTGCCCACCGGCAGGACTTTTCGCTGGTTGAATGGATCGATGTTATTTGTCGCAGTGTTGGCATGGAACCTGTAAATCTGGATGAAAAGACCAAGTGGCACATTGTTGCGCGAATGATACCATTTGTGGAGAAGAATTTTAACATCTGCGAATTAGGTCCGAGAGGCACAGGGAAATCATTCGTATATGACGAACTTTCCCCTTATTCTATTTTGATTTCCGGCGGACAAACGACAGTGGCTAACCTTTTTTACAACATGAGTACCCGTACCGTCGGGCTTGTGGGCATGTGGGACGTTGTTGCCTTTGATGAAGTGGCGGGAATCAACATGAAAGAGAAAGACGGCATTCAAATCATGAAGGGTTTCATGGCCAATGGCTCTTTCAGTCGAGGAAAAGAAAGCGTTAATGCCGACGCATCCATGGTTTTTGTGGGCAACATCAATGGATCAATTGAGAATCTTGTTAAAACGAGCCATCTTCTTGCCCCGTTCCCCAAAGAAATGATTGATGCGGCATTTTTTGATCGATTCCACCATTATTTGCCAGGATGGGAAATCCCGAAAATGCGCCCGGAATTTTTCACCAACGCTTACGGATTCATCTCCGATTATTATGCTGAATGTCTTAGAGAACTCAGGAAACACAACTTTTCGGATGTCATAGCACAGTTTTTCCGATTGGGTAAAGACCTTAACCAGCGCGACACCATTGCTGTTAAACGTACCGTAAGCGGTTTGATCAAACTACTATTCCCGGATGGCAAATACACAAAGGATGATATTCGGTTGTGCCTTGAATATGCCGTAGTTGGCCGCAGAAGGGTAAAAGAGCAGTTGAAAAAAATCAAAGACGCATCGAGACGCTACGGCAGATACGCAGGTATGCTTACGCCGATGACGAAATATTTGAGCTCTGAAATGTGCAACAGAGTTACATATAATTCAATTCAGGTTCTCGGCGGCAGCGGATTTATGCGTGATTATCCGTGCGAACGACTCGCAAGAGACGCGAGAATCACTACGATTTACGAAGGCACAAGCCAGTTGCAGGTTGTCGCGGCTGTTCGAGGCGTTTGCAGTGGAACGTGCGAAAAATATCTTGAAGAACTCGCAGCCG
>CAYQKZ010000478.1:0-2510 GCA_964418135.1 uncultured Desulfobacterales bacterium | reverse complement strand
TGGCAATACCTGCCTGCTGGGCCAGTTCCCGAATGCGGATACTGAGCGGACGCCGGATGATTGCCTCGATAGCAAAAAAGAACAGATGACCGCCATCCAGCACAGGGATGGGCAGAAAATTGAGAATGCCGAGATTGACACTGAGAAGGGCGATGAAAAAAATCAGACTCGTTGCCCCTTCCTTGGCCTGTTGCCCGGCCATTTCCGCAATCATGATGGGGCCGCCGAGAGTCTTGGCGGATACGGTTCCCTGGATCAGCTTGACGATACTGAGGACTGTCATTTCCACGATTTTAAAGGTTTGTGTCAGGCTTTCCGATAAGGATTCCAGGAAACCCATTTCCCGGATACGCGAATCCCCGGCAGACATCACGCCGATAAAATAGCGGTCGACAGGCTCTCCAAACAGGTTTTTAGAGGCTTTCTGCTGAGGGGTCACCACGACAACCAGGGGCTGACCTTCTCGGAGAAGGGTCAGGGTCAGTTTCTGGCCGTGGCTGGCGGTGATCATTTTGGCCATGTCTTCCCATGTGTCGATGGGCTGTCCATTGATGGCCGTTACCCTGTCGTTTGCCAGAATCCCGGCTTGTGCAGCGGGTGAGTCAGCGTCTATTTTTCCGATCACAGGATTGAGAATAGGGATGCCGGTGATAAGAAAAAGCCCGAAAAAAATAACAACAGCCAGCAGCAGATTGGAAAAAGGGCCGGCAGCGACAATCAGAAATCGCTGGAAAAGCGGTTTGTGATTGAATGACAGATGGATGTCTTCCGGAGGAACCTCGGAATCGGGTTCATCGCCGACCATCTTGACAAAACCGCCCAGAGGAATGGCCGATATCCGGTAGTCGGTAATACCGATAGTCTTTCCGGCGACTCGTGGCCCGAACCCCAGAGAGAACTTCAGTACACCCACAACGAAAAACCTTGCCACCAGAAAATGACCAAGCTCATGCACCAGAATCAGGATGCTGAGTACTATGACGAATGAAAAAATGTTGGTTGTCATCATGATAGATAAAACGGTTTCCTCTTATTTGCTTCGTCTTTTAACAGACGCAGTTGCGGCGTTTCTTGCCCAGGTATCGTACCACAATATCTGATCGAGGCCAGGGGATGTCAATACCGTGTGTTGATCCATCGTATCCTGAATGATAGCGGGAATGTCGGGAAAGCCGATTTTTTCATCCAGGAAAGCCTGAACCGCAATTTCATTGGCGGCATTCATCACTGCCGGCAGGGTTTCCCCGGTATCGCAGGCAATGCAGGCCAGTTTGAGACAGGGAAATTTGTCCATGTCTGGGGTTTCGAACGTTAGGGCACCGATCCGGGGAAAATCCGGCAGATCCTGGCCCAGCGGAAGTCGTTTCGGGTAAGACAGCGCATATGAAATGGCTGTTTTCATATCCGGTATGCCCATCTGCGCCATCACCGATCCATCCTGAAACGCTACCATGGAGTGTATCACACTTTGCGGGTGAATGACAACATCGATCCGGTTTCGGTCCAGGCCGAACAGATGATGGGCTTCGATCACTTCGAGCCCTTTGTTCATCAAGGTAGCCGAATCGATGCTGATTTTTTTTCCCATATCCCAGTTCGGGTGGGACAGGGCATCGGATACCGTGATGTCGCTGAACTCATCCTCGGGTTTGTGCCGGAACGGACCGCCGGAGCAGGTCAGTATCAGCTTCTCGACATTTTTGCAGTCATTTCCCTGGAGGCACTGAAAAATCGCGCTGTGTTCGCTGTCGATAGGCAGAATCCGGATGTGTCGTTCTGCGGCCAGAGCCGGTACCAGATCGCCGGCCATTACCAGAGTTTCCTTGTTGGCAAGGGCGACATCTTTACCCGCGGAGATTGCATCCAGTACGGGAACCAGGCCGGCGGCACCCACCATGGCGGCTACCACCAGGTTGACCGAGCCAAGTGTGGCAGCGGATTTCAAGCCATCCGGGCCGAATAGGATATCGGTACTGAATCCGGACGGCAGCAGGTTTGAAAGCTGTTGCGCCGCGTTCTCATCAAAAACCACTGCTATTTCCGGCTGAAACATCTGAATCTGTTCGGCCAGACGGGTAATGCTGAATTTGGCGGCAAGTGCCTTGATGCAGAACAGTTCGGGAAATTGTTCCACGATACGAAGGGTATTTCTGCCAATGGAGCCCGTTGACCCGAGTATGGAAAGGGATTTCATAAAAACCCAACGATATTGAAGGATGTTAGTAGAGAATGTATTCTTTGAAAAAGAGCGCCACCGGTGAGGCGAAGAGCAATGCATCGATCCGGTCTAGCATGCCGCCGTGACCGGGCAGTAATGTGCCGGAATCCTTGATCTGCACCGATCTTTTCAAGGCGGACTCATATAGATCGCCGATCTGCCCGGACGCACCGATAAGCAAAAACATGGCCAGGGATGCCGTCCAGGGAAGGGCGGGGAGAAACATGGCCTTGATGATCCCGCCGATTAGCAGGTTGGCGCAGAGTCCGCCGATAGAACCTTCAATGGTTTT
>CAYQKZ010000477.1:0-2513 GCA_964418135.1 uncultured Desulfobacterales bacterium | reverse complement strand
GCGAAATTATTTTTCTGAATGTCTAAATCGTGAAAATGCGTTATCAACCACGAAGATAGATGGAGCGGTCTCGGATATTGAAAGCTATATCGTTGGAAAATTGGGTGGTTATGCCGACTGATCTTCTACAGGAAGTCTGTAGTTGTATGAAATTGGTGTGAGATTCTCATCATGTACCTTCCAGGGTTTTATTCTTCGAATTTTCCCTGTTCCACCCTTAATCCTGGTGTTTCCTTCGTCTATTTCTATTGAATGAACAATGAATAATTCCATTGTATCACCCTTTGTTTTGCTCATCTCTACTTCATTTACTGTTAGAACAATGGATTCTGCACGTGTTTGAGTTCCTCTGACTTCGACAAATCGTGATTGTCCCTTTTTTCGTATAACAATATCATATGGTTGAGTGGCTGAGACATCCTCTACCTCATACCCCTTGCCGGCATAAAATTCTTTACATTTCTTCATCGCATAATGTTCAATCGCCTGCTGAGTTTCCGGATTATTCTGGAAACCTTGATCACCCGATTTTTCGCCGTCACCATGATCATCGTTAAGAGATGGTGATTTTATATTGCTGTCTTGACTGGAAGGAATATCAAAATTTAATTTACATGCAGTTATTATGTCAACGACCCTTACAAACGAATCCGGATCGAAATTGTTGATAGAGCAAAGTATGATCCATTCTCGGCCGCTGATATTGATTATGTCGTTTTTTAAACAGTTGTGAATCCGTTCTGTAAAGTTGGGCGGTCGTCTGCGAAACCCTTGCACTGCCCGTAAAAGATAATAGTTTCCTTCTTCTTCCCCTATCCTTGCATCAAAAGAAATCGTTCCAGTATATTCCAAGGGGATGCTGACTTCCATCACATCCGTCCATCTGTTTGTGGAACGATCATGATAATGAATATAATTTCGGTAGATATCGGGTTCATTCGGGTTTTTCCCCTTGTCGATACCGGTGGTATCACAGTGAAGCCCGCTATTGTTCAGTTTATAGAAATGAATATGGTTGTTTGAATCGATTCTTGTAAAACTGTTGCAGTTACCCAGATTATCCCAGAATTGCTGAACGTACTGTTCCAGTATATCTCTATCTGTTATTATTTCCATACAGTTATTCACCCTTTATCCTCGATGGTTCAAATGAACGGTTTTCATACAAGAGCCGAACATGCTCTGGCGAAAACATCCTCTGCGTCTTTAAAATTCAACCAGCCGTTATCCACTTCTCTGCAACGATTTCAAATGATTTTGTAAACACCGCTGTTTCTCAGGCCCGGCTGCATTCGGGACACACCATCAGAAAGTTCGTTTTCCCGTCCTGTAGAACCATACGCCGCGTCGTTTTCCGGCAGGATTCGCAAACCAGGGGGTCGATGCGCTGCGTGACCGGATTGTACGAGACGGGCAGGGTTCGGGATGCCTTGCGATACAGAATGGTCAAAATCAGATGTGCGACATTCACCAGATACCGTTCCGCGGCACAGGCCCGAATGTCTATCCGGGTATCGTATTTGTGCTGTAAATCCGATATCTTTCGATCCGCCTCCGCCGGCAGACCGTCGATTTTCTGTTGTCGTTCCGTGCGCTGGGCGTCGCTTAGGTTCGGATGCGCCAGAGATGCCTGCATTTCTTCCGCCAGAGACCGGTAATACTCCTGCGTATTGGTGACATCACGGTGAAGCCTTCTGCGCATGCTGGCCGCAAACGGCGCCAGATCCTCCGCAATGCGATTTTGAAGCGTTTTAAAGGCGGTCTGAAGCGATACATCAATCCGGGTTGAAAACTGCGGCGGCAGATGGCCCTTCCGGAAATACGTGCATTCAAAATCCGTGACCGAATCCTCGAAACCCGCAATGACCGCACCCGTTGGCTCGTGAAACGTCAGCCGCATCAGGCCTTCCTTGCGCTCGTCACTCAGGGCGATATAGCGACTGGTAAGGATCATATAGGTCGTTCGGCTCTCGGCATATACGCCGATTTGCACTTTTCCGTTGACAAAGCTCAAATCGCGGTCAACGGCCGTATCGAATCCGGCTTTTTTGATATAGGGGATGGCCACGGCGCCGTAGGCAACCGGAATACCGGCGGTTGCGGCATGCACCAACCGATCCAGCGTCGGGCTGCCATAGAGCAGTGGATAGTCATCCCCGCCCAGACATACATCTTCGGGCAGATTCAGAGCTGCGGACAAATTCGGGGGAAGCAGCGCGTGAAGTCCATCGGGATCGGCATCGACCAGTCCACCGTTACTTTCAAGCAAATCGGTGGCAAACCGAACCAGTTCCACATCCTGTATCATGGCTACACTCCGAAATCTTCCTGAAAAAGTTTCTCATCCAGTTCCTTGCTGCTTTCATAAGCGATCCGGGCCCGCTTGATGCGGGCCGCCAGCGCATTGAACGCTTTCTTGCGCTCGGACTCATCGGGATGGCTTACCCACAGTTCATAGACCATGTCGCTGAATTCCTGATCGCCCTGAAGCCTGCCGAGAATCATGTCGATTT
>CAYQKZ010000476.1:0-2522 GCA_964418135.1 uncultured Desulfobacterales bacterium | reverse complement strand
GTTCGGGAGCTGGAGCCGGGGATCGCCCCATCAGAATCAGTGTCGGGCAACAGGCTTCGGCCAGGGCTATGGCGGCCCGGGCTGTAACGCCTCTGGCGCCGCCGGTAATGACCACCACATCCTGTGAATCCAGTCGGGTCGATCCGACCGGATAGTCGGCAGGCTCGAGCTTCAGCCGGTAAGCCGTCTGGGGGGACAGGCCCGGGCAAAGACCGATTTCAATCCGGTGTTCCGGATCTTCGGAGCGCAGTGCTGCAAGAATTTCGGCTGCCAGACGGCCGGCATCCTGCCATTCCGGAGAAACGTCGATGGCGCGGCAGACGACGGCCGGCCATTCGACGGCTGCTGTTTTGATCAGTCCTGACAATCCGCCCGGAACCGGGCGGCTGCATGTTCCCAGAAGGCCGAACGCTCCGTCCAGGCAGGTGATGGAAGCCAGTACCCCCCCGCCGTGGGTTGTCGCATCCAGAATATCCTTTCCGAATTGTCTGGCAAGTTGGAATGCTTTTTTCAGAAAAACAGTATCTGTTTTATCCTGGTTGTCGTGTGAGCGGTCGATAGCCGGCGCCATGAGGATCAATCCGGCAGGGCGGCTGACAAATGTTTCAGAAAGCAACTCTTCCACAGAAGCCACCATTGCCTGCCATCCTTCAGAAACAAGGGTATCGGCGATTTTTCGGGATAGATCGGTGCCATCATCTGTGATAAGGATCGGCCGATCCGTAGCCGCCGGCAGTCGGGCGCCCGGGGTGAAGCCGGCTTGGACAGCAGAAAGGACCCGGCGCTCTGGATAAACAAGGCCTGTCGGTGAATGGGGGATTGTTTCCGAATGCCGAGAGGTATCCACGCGGGGTGCGGTCTGTATGGAATCTTTTTTAAGAAAATGTGATATCTGCCCCAAGGTTTTGAGGGTTCCGAGGGTATCGGGGGGGATGGGGGGCAGTCCCGGCATTTTTTCCTCGAGTGTCGCCAGGATTTCAACGCGCTTGATGGAGTCGATCCCAAGATCCGCCTCGATATCCATGTCAAGAGCCAGCATTTCCACCGGATATCCGGTAAGTTGACTGACGACTTCCAGCAGGCGGACTTCGACATCGTCGTGATCCGGTTGCTGTGCTGTGTGGGATGGAGCCGGGGGGATCGGATTTTTGGTTTTGTAATCGCTGTTTCTTTGCTGAGAGAGAAAGTGCGATATTTGCCCCAGGGTTTTGAGGGTTCCGAGGGTATCGGGGGGGATGGGGGGCAGTCCCGGCATTTTTTCCTCGAGTGTCGCCAGGATTTCAACGCGCTTGATGGAGTCGATCCCAAGATCCGCCTCGATATCCATGTCAAGAGCCAGCATTTCCACCGGATATCCGGTAAGTTGACTGACGACTTCCAGTAGCCGGGCGTCAATATCCGAATCGTTGATGGTGGGCATTGATGCCCTGGCGGGCGATTCGATCAGGGAAAGATCGATATCGGTCGTCGGGGCGCTGCCGGCGGTCGATGGACGAACAGCGGATGGCATAGAAAAACCGTTTGCATCCACAGTCTGCGGGTTGTTTTCTGCCCTCTCATGACCTGTATCCGGCATCAAGTAATTTTTCGGTGCATGGATGCGGGTGTCGATTTCCGGTTCTCTGATTTGCGGTGCAGTTACCGGAATTCCCAGGGATGCTTCGGCAATCCGTCGGGTATGTTCCATCATCTGCTGGAGGGTTTTGCCCGCTTCGGTCTGTGTTTGCAGGAAAAGCTTATGGGTGTCGGCGGTCTGAAGCTGAAGTGCCTGCATCGCACGGAGTCCATCCTGAACAGTCTGGAGTGCGGAAGCGACAGCGCTTGAAGCAGGAACTGCCATGACAGCCGGTGAATCTGGAAATAAAGTTCTGGGGTTCGGGCTCATGGAGACTTCCACAGGTTCCACCCGTTTTTGGGGCGGGATTGAAGGTTGAGGGTTCAAGGGTTTCGATGGATTGGCGATGGGATCGGGGCTCTGAGACGATCGGTCTTCCAAAAACCTGTTGCCGGGATTCTGATAGTTTGCTCCGGAGATGGAAACCTTCATCAGGGGCTTGCGGACGGGTGCGGCAATTTCCCCTGATTCCCAGCAGGTCAGCCCGACTGGATACCCGGCTGCCGCCAGCCTGCAGAGGACTTTGGCCAGATCTGAAATTGCACCATCTTTGCCGGATGAGGCATCCATGGCGATGACGGTTATCGGGCGATGTTTCAGAATCGATCGAACCAGTCCGGTAAGAATCGACCGAGGCCCGACTTCGACAAATGTGCGAACACCCATGGCATACAGGTGTTCAATGGTGGCGACAAACTGGACCGGATGCGTGATCTGCTGACCCAGCAGGGTTTTGACGGCCTGCGGATCATCCGGATAAGGTTTTGCCGTGACATTGGCGATGACAGGGATTGCTGAAGGCCGGATGTCGATGGATGTCAGGAATGTATTGAACGGCTCGGCAGCATCGGAAACCAGGGGGCTGTGAAACGCGGCCGCAACCGGCAGGCGGACCGATGAAAACCCT
>CAYQKZ010000475.1:0-2522 GCA_964418135.1 uncultured Desulfobacterales bacterium | reverse complement strand
CAGGAACAGCCGTCACCGTGAATTCGCGCAAACGGACACGATCAGTTCCAATACTGTCGTAGTATAATCCAGCAGCATCAATGTCGCCACTCAGGTCTGAAAACGCAACAGAGGATCCCGTATCCAGTGCCAATTGAACACCCGAAGTGAAATCCAGTGAATACCAGTTCATGGCCGCTAAGTTAGCGCCCGTTAAAGTCGTGCGCTCCTGTGCAGCAGCAACGGATTGGGCATACGTATTCACAGAAGCATACCAGTCTCCTCCCACTCGGATTGCCACCCGAGGAGCCACACTGGTGGCCGCATTGTTCTGAAAAAACATGATTTCAGTCAGATCCTGTACATTTGTAGTGGCCGAAAAGTCATCGGTCCAAAGAATAGCCGTGTTATTCCGGTAAGGGTTTCCGGCGTTGCGAGCATCCGTAAGCAGGCCAACATTCCCTTGAATGAACTGGTTTGTCCACGCCGTTGACCCAACCGGGTTATTCAGGTTTGGTGTCGCAGTTGCGCCATAGTTTGCCAGCCAAGCCGAATTTGCAAGGTTTGATTGTGCCGTTGCGGCTCCGCCGTATCCCAGATTGTTTGTGATTGTATTACCTGCAAACTCCGGCCGATAAAGCGTGAGCAATTCGGCCTGAACCGACATCGTACCGATGCAAATGACTGATGTTAACAGTGCCAACCCTGACTTCCATGATTTCCTTGCTTTCATTCTACCATCCTCCTTCTTTTCCCGATTACTCAACCATCTTTGCTCGCCAAACTCACCTGAGCTGGCCCTTTGAATGTCCTCACTATCCCTTTCCACTTTCCTTTCTTCAAGATCCACATTTTGGTAAAAAAACATTACCAGATAAGCTGTCATCCGGAATGCTGGATGAGATGCCCAGTTAAAGATACAATGCGCCTTTCATCTCCAGTGTTTTTTACCAAAGGTCAGCAATCCGGAACTATTTTACCGTCTCCTCGAACCTCAGTGTCTCGGAATTGATGCAGTAGCGCATGCCGGTGGCGGTCGAACCGTCATCGAAAAGAGGGCCAAAATGGGCCGCCGCATAAAAACTCGGTCAACCACATCCAGAATAAAATCAGACTGTTGATAAAATCCACCTTTCCTATAATCCAGCACGGAACGACTCGGGAAAAGAAATCAGAATAATTATGGACAGAATGATTAACTGTTCACCTGCATATGATTGTAAAAATTATTCTGTCCGTAATCATTCTGATTAAAATGAGGCCGGAACGGATTCCCGATGCAAGTTGATGTTTTTCAACACGCTGAATAAAATTTAGATTCCAACCTAACCAGTTCGGCACCGCAGACGAAGCAATGGTAAATTCCGACCTTTTTATTGTCGGTATAAATTCGGATTCAAGATAGAACAGCCGCACCCACTGGACGGCAAATGTTACAGTTTATACTGTTTAGAGGCTTCAACCAATGCTGCTATATTTTCTGCTGGACAATTTCTTGGAACAGCACAGCCGCTACCGAGAATAAATCCGCTCCCGCCTGATTGTTTAATACATTCTGTCGCTTCCTGAAAAATTTGCTCCGGAGTATGTTGAAGCAGCGAAAGGGTATTCACTCCGCCCATCAAGGAAACGGCCTGTCCGGCCTCAGCTCGGATATCCCCGACCGAAAAACCGCCAAGCGGATCGAGCGGAGCAATACAGTCAAGTCCCGTAGCGACCAGATCCCGGACGACAGGAAAGATGTTTCCACAGATGTGGCAATAGACGATGGCCGTTTTGCTGTAACTGTGCAGTTCATCGCAAACTGTTTTCATATGTGGATAGATAAATTCCCGCCAATGTGCCGGTGACATCAATGTCATATTCCCGGCAGAGTCATTTAACCGCAGTATCTTCATTCCCATATCAAGCCAGTATTTCCCCCGTGCAATTGATGTCTGGACACCCTTTTCCATAACGGTATGCACGAGCTCTGGATCTTCAATAAGGTCGAACATGGCCTGCTCCAACCCTCTGAACCTTAAATAATAGGACATCGTGGCGGAGTCACAGTCTCCTATGAGAGACAGGCTTTTACCAAACTCATCAATGATTAACTGCTGATTTTTCCTCCACCCAAGAGCGTCAAAAACTCCGGCATCTGGGACCGCGATCTCTTTTGCCTCTTTGATCGAATTGATTACCGTTCCGGAAACAGTCCAGTGATGATGTGCGAGCATTTCAGGATCGTGAAAATCGAACTGCTTTGGATCAGACAAGTGCGTCGCCAATCCGCCGCCGATATCAATCGCACCGATCTTGACGCCCTTCGGGCTTATTTCATAAACCTTGCAACCTTCTTTAAATATTTCGCGGGCTGGAAAATGAAATTGCCTGACCGCATCAAGACCTGCTTTCTGTCCGGCCAACGCCATAACCCGGAGTGCCGTCAGCGGGTTCTGTATAACGTCTTCAATGGAAGTTCCCGTGGTCTTGGCGGCATAATCGACCCATATTTTAGGCATGACTGGTACCCTGTCGGGCCGACCGCCTCTTAATGCAAT
>CAYQKZ010000474.1:0-2524 GCA_964418135.1 uncultured Desulfobacterales bacterium | reverse complement strand
GAGCCCCTGATAAGGGGGTTCCGGCAGAACGCTGATGGCCAGAAGCTGGAGAATTGGACCTGACGGAGAATACAACGACAAGGCCGTATGGCTCGTTACCGTCGGAAGCAGATCGGTTGAATCGATCCGTTGAGAATATACGGCGCCCACCAGACGTTCATCGTGGATGAGAACACACTGGCCGGCAGGGAAATGGTCGATGCGCAGGTGAATCTCCGATGGGGTTGCCCGAAGATGCGGCAGCCAGCAAGCCTGTTCCAGACGTTGCAGATCCGGTAAATCGCTGATCCGGGCCGGTCGAATCCGGTAAGGTTTTTTGACGAACCAGCCCATGCATAGACAAGCATCAGGGTCTGAATCCATGATGACTCGTCGGGGCAACGATCTGAGAAAAAGCCCCACGGCTGCAGCAGCCAGAAGAAAAGAATTCAGTTCTCCAGTCGATGCCGCACCTGTAATATCGGTATCGATCACAAAGAATACGCCGGCAGAACCGATCTTCCCGGACCATGCCCAGAGGCATTCAAGCCAGTCTGTACGGATTGCCGGATCTTTGAATTCGGTTGGACAGCAACCATCCGGTGGCGGGTATTGGTTGAGGGGGCAGATCCAGAACGAATTGGAACTACGACTTTCTTTCGACACAAAAGATTTCAGGGAATGCTGGATATCCGGAATGAATCTGGAGCAAATCGATCCTGAATACAGGATAATTTCCGGAAAAACCGCAGCAGTCTGGCAATCTCTATACAAATCGCTGATGACGGCATCCAGCCGTTGTCGTATGTACGGGTCTGGATGCAATGAATTCAAAAGATGTTTTTCCGGCAATGGTTTCAACATGAATTACGAAAGCAGGTAAAAAAAATCGGCCTTGAACCGCGTTTCAACCAAGTAAAAAAGTCTCTGTCCGAAACGATGTTCAAGGCCTGAAATCCCTAATCAATACAACCACGCATGACTATTGAAAAGAAGTTTTTTTAGGCAGTTTTTGTATCTTCTTTTTTTAAGTCGGCAACCACTTGCTGCCCTTTTTTCAAAAAAGCATTGTAATGTTCTTTGACCTTATTGGGATCGAAATTTAAAAATGTTCCGCCGGAAGCAAAATGCATGACAAATACTTTGCCCAGCGCATAGGTGGTGGCGCCGGCTGCAAGGGGCAGGGCCAGAGCACCGGTGGTTTGGCCGATGAGCGGAATGGCTTTGATCAGGCTATACACTAAGCTGGATATGGAGACGGAGAACCCGCCGCCGACCAGAGAACCGATCACATTTTTTCCGAGGTCTTGAGAAAATGTTTGACCGTAGGCTTTGGCAAGCAGACGCAGCATGTTCAACTGAACGCCGGTCAGGGCGACCAGATCGACCAACGGCAGCGGTAACAGACCGATTCCCGCTGCTCCCAATACATGGTGATTGATGATTTTGTCGAGCTCGGCTTCAGCGGGTTCCTTGAAAGCCGGTGAATCGGGTTCCGGCGTTTTGCTCTGAACTGTGGTGTTTTCTTTGACATCTTCCTGGTTTTCCATGGGTGAAACCTCCTTTCATGTTAAGCGTCGATATCCTGCCGATTTGAATAAATATCACTTGGTCATCCCAAGCGATTTCGAATTCCTCGTCCCCGCCATTTCCCGCAGGGGGATGGCATTCGAGGAACCGCAGATGATGACCGTCCAAAATACAGATGAACCGTGTCATTGAATGGACTGGGAAATCAGCCATCCAATGGCCGCCAGATGTTGAAAAATAAAAAAATGTCCGCCGGAGAACGACTTGAACGACACCTCCCGCGTACTCAGCTCTTGCCAGGATCGCACCGGACCATCGATCTTCGGTCGATCTTCGGTTCCCATGAGTATGGTGAGGGGAATGTGAATCGACTCTAAATCCTGCTCCTCGAATGTCGATAGGGCCTGAAAATCCGCCCGGATAATCGGCAGAAAAAAGTCGATCAGCTCGGTTTCTTTGACAACCGGATCCGGAATCCCCCCATAACTCAGTAAATGCGACAAAAATGCCTGGCGCGGCATCAGGTGCAGATATTTTTCATGGACATTGACAAACGGAGCGGGCCGTCCGGACAAAAACAGGCGGCACGGACCCGGCAGGTTCGATTTGCCAGCCAGACGGGCCACAAAATAAGCCAGAATCGAGCCCAGGCTGTGCCCCCAGAAAATGACCCGGGATGAATTTAAAAAAGGCCGCACCTGCTCAAACAAATCGTCTGCCATGGCATATACATCGGTCAGCAGCGATTCGCGCATCCGGCTTCCGTGACCCGGCAGATCCAGTGCCGTGACAGAAAAATCATTTTTCAGGTGCTGGGCCATATCCCGGAAAGCATAGGCATTGCCGCCGGCATAGGGAAAAATGATCAATCTTTTATCTGAAATCACGGAAGCACCTGGAACAAGTCGGATGTGAGTTTCGGGATTGTGCCCGGAAATACGAACTATGGGTTTACAGTGGTTTTGCCGGGATCCTTATCGGGATTCGGTTTTTTCTTATCGGATGCGAACAGAAC
>CAYQKZ010000473.1:0-2532 GCA_964418135.1 uncultured Desulfobacterales bacterium | reverse complement strand
ACCGAATACAGCTTGCTGCCGACTCCGGAAACGATTCTGCCGAAAGCGCTGTCCAATGCCTTGGACAGCTTGATGATGGTGCCGAGCTGAGGCGAAAACCGATTGGCCTCGATATCGGAAAGCGATTCCACGTCAAAGCCTGTCAGTTTAGACAGTTCCTCGAGCGAAATGCCCTTTTCTTCACGGATGGTTTTGATTCTGGCACCGATCTCTTCAACGCTGAGCGATGTCGGTGCTGAAATATCGCCGGTCAGGTCTTCAAAATAATCTACATTGATGTGTGGTTTCTGCCCCGCACTGTCCATGCTGTTCTCCTTACAAAAGTGGTTAGGCAACTCAAAACATATAACCCACCCTGATTTCGGTAAAAACATTCTGAATGAATAATACCACAATCCGGGAGATTATTTCATGCGAGTTACATTAGGTTATCGAACTTCCCATAAATTATATACCGGTTTTCTTCTTTACATTCCGGATTCGAAAAAAGTCAATACTATTCACGCCGAATTGAATCCCGACAGAGGGTTTATATTGACTCAAAAAGGGATGCATGATAGCAGTCAAACGAAATTCACAACAAAAATTTTGTTCGGATTATGATATTTTTTCGGCAAGTTCCTGTAAATTTCTTCATTATATTATGGAAGGTCATCCATGAAATACCCGGATATCGAATTGAACTCTTTTTTTACCTGGGCCAACCGCCCCCGCATCATATACGGACCCGGCATCCGGTCCGAGCTGGGTTTTGAAATGAATCAACTTGGGGGAACCCGTGCCGTGATTATCACAGACTCCGGTGTCGTGAATGCCGGGGTGGCCCAACAGGTGGCGGATGCCATGAACAAATCCGGACTGGAGCTGGTTGGTATTTTCGATCACATCGTCCAGGATGCCCGTATCGATCTGATCAACAAAGGCGCCGCGTTTTACCGGGATAAAGGCGCCGACTGCATGGTCGTGGTCGGCGGCGGCAGTGTGATGGATTCCGCCAAGGCCATCAACATCCTGATCGGAGACGGCACCGACGATTTCATGCCGCTGGCCCAGCAGGCCGCTCTGTGGGACGGCGCCAGACCATTGCCGCCGCACATCGTGTTTCCGACAACCGCCGGTACCGCCAGCGAGGTGACCACAGCCATTGTGGTTCTGGATGTGGATGCCAAGGTCAAGCTGCAGGTGACCCATCCCTACAATGCCGATATCGCCATGCTCGATCCGGAGCTGACCGTAAAACTTCAGCCTAAAATCACCGCCTTTACCGGCATGGATGCCCTGACCCATGCAGTGGAAGGTATTACGTCCACAGGGGCGGAACCCATTTCCGATGCCTGCGGGCTGCATGCCATCCGATTGATTTTCAGATATCTTCCCGTAGCTGTCCACGAACCGGAGAACATCACGGCCCGCGGCAACATGCTGATTGCCAGTACCCTGGCAGGCCTCTGTTTCGGAAATGTCATGACCGGCGCGGTTCATGCCACAGCCCATGCCCTTGGCGCTCATTACGGTATTCCGCATGGACTGGCCAACGCCATCATGCTTCCGGTGGTGATGACGTCCAATATCGAAGCAGCTCCGCAGCGTTATGCCATGATCGCCGATGCCATGGGCATTTCGGTTCACGGTCTGTCGGATGTCGATACGGCCATGGCTGCCGTTGAGGCTGTACAGGCTTTGAAGAAAGACATCGGACTCACCGAAACCTTACGGGATTTCAACGTCCCCAACGATGCCGGTAAACTTCAGGAAACCGTCGAACTGGCCGCCTCGGATTCCCAGATCGGTTACAACCCCCGGTACCTCGAGGATGTGGATATTCTGAAATTATTGATTCAAGCGCATTAAGGTCCAAACAGACACCGCCCCATTATACAGGAGATGAAACATGGAATACTGGAAAAATGAAAACGAACCCATTCAGGCATTTGTCAAACTCTTTGAAGCCGCCATGTCGGATGACGACCTCACATCCGGATTGAAAAAGGTCAACCAGCTCATCCTCTTCGACTATACGGAAAACGGCCCCAATTGCTGTTTCTGGATGGATTGCCGCGGTGGCAATCTGCGTGTCGGACCTGGAAAACCGTCCGAAGAGCCGGATATGACCATGAGTCTTTCGGCGGATGACGCCCACCGATCCTGGTCCAACAAACTGAATCCGGTCATGGCCATTACCCGCAAGAAAATCCGGGTCAAGGGCTCGGCTGTCGGTTTGCTGAAACTGGCCCCGAAACTGAAAAAAGTGGCTGAAATATATGCCGGAATTCTCAAAGACCTGGGGTGGGAAGACAAGATTCTGAATTGAAGGGGAAACGCCATGTACGGAAACACCGGCAACATTATCGTCGTGGATTTGACAACCGGCAAAATCGAAATCGAATCGCTGCCGGAAACCGATTACCTGTCCTATATCGGCGGCAGCGGTCTGGCGGCCCGTCTTTTCTGGGAACGGGGCAATTTCGAGGCTGATCCGCTGTCTCCGGAAGCCATGCTCATTTTCATGAACGGCCCATTCGCCGGATTGAA
>CAYQKZ010000472.1:0-2536 GCA_964418135.1 uncultured Desulfobacterales bacterium | reverse complement strand
AACGGATTCACACTGATAGAAGTTATGGTAGTGGTGGCAATTATCAGCATTCTCGCAATCATAACAATCCCCAATTATATCGAATATCGACAACAAAGTTTCTGCTCCGCAGGCGAAAAAGATGCATACCATCTCAGCCTGGCTGTACACAGTTATTTTTCTATCCCATCTCATAACACCTTGGTCGGATTAACTCCGGCGCAAATCGGATTCGATAGTTTTTCAGGCTTTGGAACACAGAAGAATACTGGAACAATTGGCGGTACGCTTGATAATATTATTGTCCAGGTTACGGATGGTAGCGCCAAATGTTCTGGCAACCGTCCAGGATGGTCTGCGCATATCTACACTAAAACTTTGAAATAATAAATAATACCTTATTATATATTTTCTTACACTCGACATTTTTATGAGCAAAACAACAGCATTTTCTCCTTCACTCAAAGCTATAGCATTTTCAGTAATTGTTATAGCAACCCTCAGTGTGTATTTACCTGTCAAAGGTTATGAATTTGTTGTTTATGACGACAGCACTTATGTGTCCAATAACTTCAGAGTTCAAAATGGCTTGACTTTAGAGAATGTTTTATGGTCTTTTACAGCCCTTGAAGCATCCAACTGGCATCCTCTCACATGGATATCCCACATGACTGATATCCAGCTATTCGGGCTGAATCCCGGCTGCCATCATCTTACCAGCGTTTTCTTACATCTTCTTAATACGTTTCTGTTATTTTTCTGGCTGAACATGTTCACAGGTGAATTCTGGAAGAGCAGTTTTGTTGCAGCTCTATTCGCCATTCATCCCCTACATGTGGAATCAGTTGCCTGGATTGCTGAGCGAAAAGATGTATTGAGTACTTTTTTCTGCTTGTTGTCTTTGCTGACTTATTCTTATTACTGCCTACGAAATCATTGCAGACATTATCTGTTGTCCTTGTTATTCTTTATTTGTGCGCTCATGGCGAAGCCGATGGTCGTTACTTTGCCTTTCGTTTTTCTCCTTCTGGATTACTGGCCGTTGAAAAGATTCCCCGATTTATTTTCAAAAATATTCCAGTCTCATGATAAGCGGATTTTGCGGCATTTACTGATGGAAAAAATTCCTTTTTTCATCCTTGCATCTCTTTCCTGCTGGATAACCCTTACAGCCCAACACAGAACAGTAGCCTCTGTTGAACTATTCCCACTGATTCCACGTTTGGCAAATTCGATAATATCCTATACAGAATATCTGTCAAAAACGCTTTTCCCATTTCCACTTGCCGTGTTATACCCTTACCCTCGGACAATTTACCTATTGAAGGTCATCCTTTGTATCGGTGTAATCCTCTCCATATCTTTTCTGGTTGCTCGAAGAATTCGGAATAAACCTTGGCTCGTTGTCGGATGGCTCTGGTACCTCGGAACTTTGGCCCCGGTTATTGGACTTGTTCAGGTAGGTGTTCAGGGATACGCCGACCGCTATACATATATTCCTCTTATCGGACTTTTCATCATGATTGCGTGGCAGATTCCCGAGATGACTCGATCCTGGAAATATAAAAGTATCTGTCTTTCAGCGAGTGCAGGTGGAATCTTATGCGTGCTTTGGGTATTTACCTTCTTTCAAATTCGACATTGGCAGAACAGCTTCACACTGTTTGAACACACGTTGAAATCCACATCGGAAAATTATGTAGCTCACAACAATTTGGGCTTTTCGCTGGCGGAAAAAGGCAACTACAACCAAGCTATTGTCCATTATCGTGAAGCGATTCGAATACTGCCAAGCTTTAGCTACAGTTTAGAAAACCTTGGATTCATATTATACAAACAGGGCAACTATGAAGAAGCAACTCATTACTATCAGCGTGCGATCAATTTTAACTCCAATTCTGAACGATCTTACTACATGCTGGGGAATATTTACTTTGAGCAAAAACAAATCAATAATGCCATCGTACATTACGCAAAAGCGATAAAAATTCGACAAGACTATGTCGAGGCTATGACGAATTTGGCTATTTCGCTGACATTCATTGGAAAATCTGATGAATCGCTTGCGCTTTTCAAAGAAGCCATCAGAATCAATCCGGATTTTGTCGATGCCCGAATCAAAATGGCACAATTATTCCCGGAATCTGTCAAATAAATTTGCCAATGCCCCTTCATCGGTTATCATACCGCAGGAAACAATTTAGATCTGATGATTTTCATTTTGGCAAGACGGTATTTAATTGCAGTGGACAGGCATCCAAACCCGTATATTACACTTCCAATGAAATTAATCGAAGATGCATCTTCAAAATATTTCGTCGGGCAGGTTATCTCTGCAATCTGCCACCCTTGCCACAATATCTGCGCAAGCATCTGATTGTCAAAAACGAAATCGTCCGAGTTCTGATCAAGCGGAAGTTGTTCGAGCAGCTCTTTTGAAAATGCCCGATAACCCGTGTGATATTCGGAGAGTTTTGCGCCGGTAAGAATGTTTTCGGCCAACGTCAGAAAACGGTTTGCGATATACTTCCAGACAGGCATACCGCCCTTGAGTGCA
>CAYQKZ010000471.1:0-2539 GCA_964418135.1 uncultured Desulfobacterales bacterium | reverse complement strand
GGCTGGAAGGCATTCCCAGATTTTCCAGTAGAATGTTGACCTGCTTGGCAAGGTTGACATCGATGGGTGAAGAGGAAATGACGGTGTGGCCATACCCCATGGCGGCGGCCCCGATTCCCTTGTGGTTTTTATCTTCCACCGGGCCGATAACCAGATCTGCGCCCTGACAGTCTTCAGCGACTTTCTTGAATACCGCTTCGTCTTTCTGGGCGTTGGCACAGCCCCATACGATCAGCGGAACATCAATGGCCGCCAGCACTTTTTTGACCGTAGCGGACGCTTCTTCCGGACTGGCATTGGCTGCGTTGGGATCGATGCTTTTCAGTTGAAGGACAATCATTTCCGCGCCGAACTGATCCACGCATTTTTTTGCCCAGGCTGCCGGGTCGGAGACCACGTCCTTGAAATGAGACAGGGCAGCTTCCGCCCAGTCTTCCGGTACCATATCCCAGACTTCCATGGCAATTCTGGGTTTGTTAGCCATTTTGCCTTCGAATTGATAGAATGGATAACAGGTTTCTCCTCCGACGGTCACCGCTTTGGGGCCTTTGCCCAAAGTGATTTCCTTGATACCGCCGGCATATGATTCTTTAAAAATGTCTAAGCCCAATGTTACCTCCCTCGTTAGATGGTAAAAAGGTGTTAGAAATGAATAAACTTCATGAATACGGATTTCAGACTGTGGGTCGGCATTGTATGCCGATTTCCGAATGAAATATCACCCCCCCCTTCAATTTGAATGCATCAGTTAAAAATCTATTAATCTACCGCAGTAGTTAATGCACTGAACTTCAAAATATATCGATTCCTTTGCTGATTGACGACATATTGATGAACGCTGCTTCAGCAATAAAGATCAATTGATTTGGAATACTATCGCCTATATTAAGATGAAGACTTTGTCAAGTGATGTTCAAGAAAACGCTGAAATAATCTTTTTTGAAAAAATTCTACACAGAAAAGCAAAAAAAACAAGTTAAACCTTGTCATTTTGATCGGATGTTATTGTGGGCTTATAAATGACTTGATCAGAACGATTCCCATCAGCACCAGTGGATAATAGCTGCCCCGGTTGAACAGAATCATGGCTTTCTGTCTTGATCGAGAAGACCAGAGTCGAAGCGCGGGCAGCAGCAACAGGTAAACACCGGCTCCAAGAGCGACAATCGGATATATTGGAGGGTAATGGACCGGAGCAAGCTGAAAAACGGCTGTATTGAGTGGCAGTACAACTATAATACACCCCAGGATGATCATGCTCGAACGCCGGGTTCCCATGCGAACCGGAAGGGTTCTGGCTCCCGAAAGACTGTCGGTTTCTACATCCGTCCAGTCGTTGGGAATATTCTGTCCACCGATTTCCCAGAAAAAAAGGCATAAAAAAAGTGCGGTTAAAAACCATATCGAAGGATGGGGATCAACCGCAAATATTGCGGCAATCGCGCCGAGGGTTTTAACGGCTCCGCTGATGAAGGTGCGATAATGACTGACCCGCCACAGCAGGCAGTATATGGCTTCCAGTAAACATCCACTCGTAAAAATAACCAGACATACCGGGTTCAACAGATAGGCACCGACAGCGGCCAGAAGTGCCCATATCACTGTCCAGGCCAGCCCTTCGCGAAAAGACAGAAATCCGCAGGCCATGGGATGACGCACCAGAATGGCATCCAGATCCCCGTCAGCCGGACAGACACCGCCCTGACGGGCGGCCTGTCTGTCCTGATGGTAATCTACGATATCATTTAAAGCATAGACCGCCGTGTAGCCGGAAAATGTGGTCAAGAGTCCCAGAAATACCACGGAGAAAGAAGGCATGTGACCCATCCAGATCAATGCCGCAAAAACCGGGGTCGCCATATCGATCAGGCCGTGCGGTGTTCGTGACAATGCCAGAAAGAGGTTCAGCCGATAAGAAAATGCGGGAAGTATGTGGCGCTGCATCGATGTCATGAGCCCGTCCTGATCCGTGGATTTTATTTTTTTCAGTCAGAAAAATAATTTCGCTGCATTATCGGTCGGGAATGGCCGAAAAAGGCTTATTTCCTCCCTGCTGCCTTGCGAAATGAATTTTCCGAAAAGTCTATAGCCGCTTCATTACCTTTTTTTGGTGTTCAATGCAAAACCAAAATGATGGATATCCTTGGGCCTGACTGCAACATTTCAATTTGATATTTTGGTAAAATTGATCTACACATAGCTGGAATCATATTGCAGTTACCGCCCGGAAACGGGTTTTTGTCATTTACCGGAGGATTTTATGGTGTTGCCGTTGCACGACAATCTTTCAAAACTTGAAGAGATGCGCCTGGAGTCGTTACAGGGTGGCGGGCACGACCGCATTGCCGCTCAGAACCGGAGAGGAAAACTTACGGCTCGTGAGCGTATCGATCTTCTTCTGGATGAAGGTTCTTTCGAGGAATTCGATACACTTAAAACCGGAAGGGGCGGCTCTCTCGGTGAAGAGGATCACCATTACTCAGGGGATGGTGTGGTTACAGGCCATGGAACTCGCGATGGGCGGGCAGTGTTTGTGTTG
>CAYQKZ010000470.1:1587-2547 GCA_964418135.1 uncultured Desulfobacterales bacterium | reverse complement strand
GCCTGGATATCCCCATAAAATACTGAAACCGATGCAGCCGATAAAATGTTCATGGATATTCTGGTCGAAATTGAGAACCACGACCACTTCATTGAGCAGCAGCAGTGTCGGCTCGAGTGCCAGGGTCAGGCTGGATGCCTGAGCATAGGGCCGTGCTTTGTGTTGATTTCCGCTATTTAGCGGCAGGGCGACCGCTCATTGAATTTCGGAAAGCCTGCGGCTGATGCGGATCGAGTAGGGATCCGGATGATGCAGCGATTTGTATCGGTCATCCAGCAAGGAGAATCTGGTTGAATCTTTTTTCGCATTTTTTATTCTTGTCTTTAAAACTATCAGGTGTTATCCGTTCTTATCAAATTTTCACCAAGAATCTCTTCTGGATGGTGAGGTGATGAACATATTCGATAAATGGCTGACCATTGATGAGTTGGCGAATTACATCAAGATGAGCCGAACAAAGCTTTACGGAATGGCCCAGCGCGGCGACATACCCGCATCGAAGATCGGGAATCAGTGGCGATTCGATCGCGAGGAAATCGATCGCTGGATGAATGCGCATGCCACCGGCAAGAAGGAATCAAGACCAGGGAGTCTTTCATGAACACCAAAGAAATTGTAAGCCGAATCTTCAAATATCCCGGCACGCCGTATGAACTGACCGAATTCGAAAACCTGGGCAAACCGATTCAAGATATCCTGTCTATCTATCCCAAGACCGCCGCTACCGGTCGGGATGCCGGAAAGACAAAGTATTACCTGAAAAGCTTCATCCCATTTTCTTCGGGAAATGAAGAGGTTCAGGTCTTTGTCGAGGACGGTAAATCCAGCCCTGAAGAGATTGTACGTCAGCTTTGGGTTTACAAACTGATCCATCAGTATGGCTACATGGAAGACGAGATTGATCTGGAGGCTGAGCGTGATCTCGATAAATGATGTTTCATATTTCACGATATTTAAGGG
>CAYQKZ010000470.1:0-1577 GCA_964418135.1 uncultured Desulfobacterales bacterium | reverse complement strand
GTTCAGTTTGGAACGGAAGTTGGTACCAAAGCGGCGGACATCATCATCTATACCAACAATACCAAAGAAACCCCGAAAATCATCGTCGAGTGCAAAAAGCCCAAGCGTAAAGACGGTATCGAACAACTGAAAAGCTATATGAACGCCAAGGGCGCCCCTGTGGCGATCTGGTCTAATGGCAGTGATAGCATCATCCTTTACCGACCGTACCCGAAGGAATTTGACGATACTTTGTCCGACCTGCCCAAGCGTGGTGAATCTCCCAAAGATGTTCTCAGCAAGAAACGGACGGTTCTCCAGCTCGAAAGAAATTTCAATTTCAAGAAGATCATTCAGGATTTGGAAGAGCTGGTTCTGGCAGACAGCGGAAAAGACGAGTTCAACGAGATTTTCAAATTGATCTTTGCCAAGATATGGGATGAAAAGGAGGCCATGGAAAACCGTCGGGACAAGGTGGTCGAGTTCAGCAAGGCACCTGATCCGGAGATTACCTACGATCGAATCAACACCCTTTTTCACAAGGCATGCAAAGAATGGCCTGGTATTTTTAGGGAAAACGAAGATATCGAACTGACCAAACGCCATCTTCACGTGTGTATCGCCCCCATTGAGCGGGTCCGGCTGCTTGGCTCCAATCTGCGCATCATGGACGACGCTTTCGAATACCTGCTTCCCACCGAGGCCAAAAAGAAAAAGGGCCAGTTCTTCACCCCGCGTCACGTGGTAGAAATGTGCGTGCGCATGCTCAACCCCAAAAGGCGGGAATATGTCATGGATCCGGCCTGTGGTTCCGGTGGTTTCCTGCTTCACGCTATGGAATGGTGCTATCCGGCGATCGATACCGATCAAAGAGAACTGCGCAAGCATCGATACGCCGCAAAACAACTGTGGGGTATCGACTTCGAGGCCCGCGCTGCCAAAACTTCACGGGCCCTGATGTTGATTGCCGGAGACGGGCACACCAACATTTTTGGCCCCGATGTCAGCAGCCTCGATCCGAAGCGCTGGTATGAAACTCTGTCCGGGCAAACATTGATGCATCGTTTACGAGAGGCCCGCCTGACGGCAAAACCAATCCCGGAAAACGAAACACTACACGATGACGACAAAGCCTGGGAATACTTCGATGAACTGAAGTTTCATGTCATCCTGGCCAATCCGCCATTTGCCGGGGAGATGAAAGACAGCAAGATGCTGGCTCATTACGAGCTGGCCAAACCGGCGCTCAAACGTGCCGGGGAAGACAAGTCCCCAAAAGAAGAGCGGGATGTACTCTTTATCGAACGCATTATCAAAATGCTGCGTCCAGGCGGCCGGGCTGCCATCGTGTTGCCGCAAGGCAAATTCAACAACTCCTCGCTTGCCTTTATCCGTGAATGGATTCTCAAGAAGGCCCGACTTTTGGCTGTGGTAGGGCTGCACCCCAATACATTCAAGCCCCACACCGGCACCAAGACATCGGTACTCTTTGTGCAAAAATACACTGAGCGGCAACTGGCAGATATTGCACGCGTACATGATGAGGTCGCCAGGGACTGTCCGGCCTACGACGCCGAGATTCGAGCCCTTCTTGACAG
>CAYQKZ010000469.1:0-2556 GCA_964418135.1 uncultured Desulfobacterales bacterium | reverse complement strand
CCCGGAGCGTATTTCATACCATGCTTTCCATGAATGTGAAGATCGGTACTGTCGATCCGGTGCTGGATTTGCCCGGCAGCAAGATCGTCGGATGTGTCAGTTTTACCGGTGGCGTGATCGGAAGTATCTGTATCCATGTTTCCCGGCAATTTGCCAAAATCATGGCTGCCGCCATGCTGGGAATGGAACCGGATGAGGTTGAAGATGACGATGAAATCCATGATGTTATTGGGGAGGTCAGCAACATGATCGGTGGAGATTTGAAATCCAAATTGTGCGATGCCGGTTTCCCCTGTGTACTGTCGATACCCAGTGTAACATCCGGAAGTGATTTTAAAATTGAATCCAAGGGCTGGATGCGGCATGAAAAAATTGCTTTCCGGCAGCAGGATCAGTTATCCTTGGTCGACGTGTTTGTCAAGGCTGTTGCCTGATGGAGAAAATTCGCACGGTCTTTATTCTTGAAAATGGAGGAATCTTATGGCGCTGAAAGTTTTGGCTGTCGATGACAGCAAAACCATTCGAAAAATTGTAAGCAAGGCATTTTCCACGTATGATTGTGAAGTGATGGAAGCAGAAAACGGTATCGAAGGGCTCTCCCTTGCCAGTCGGGACAAGCCCGATCTGATCATTCTGGATATCACCATGCCGGTGATGAACGGGGTCGAGATGCTGGGTAAACTGAAAGGCCAGCCGGATCTCAAAGACATACCGGTTATTATGCTGACGGCCGAATCCGGCAAAGACAATGTCATGCAGATTGTCAAGATGGGGGTTCGGGATTATATGGTCAAGCCGTTCAAGGGGGAGCAGCTCATCGAACGGGTGATGAAGATATACGCGCTCAAGCCCAAGACGACAGGAGAAAATACTTCGGGGGCTATATCCAGTCCTTATTTTTCAGTGGATGGCGACATCCATATCGTTACCCTGCCGGATAAAGGTGAACGGACTGTTTTTGCAGAGATTGAAGGAGATTTCGGTCAGGCATTGAAAATCATGATTACCGCAGGCCGAAACAAGGTGATTATCGATGCCAGAAAGGTCAAGGAAATAAACATGCTCTTGATTAAATTCATTCTTTCTGCGGTACAGAACTGTCAGAAATTTAAAATTCACTTGAGAATCGTTGGATCGCCTGGCATCGGAACCGAACTCAAGGGGTTTCAGGAAACCAGCGGATTTACTGTCAACGCTACGGTTGAAGACGCCAAGTCTACTTTTTGACGATGAAAATATCGATGTCCCCTCTTTTTCAGGGGGGATATAACTGTTGTTGTCTGTTCCACAATTTTTCGCAACATGCAAATCACAACATGCAAGATAAGAATTCATCTATTTCCTTTTATATTAAGTGATTCCTCCAAAAAAAACACATTTCTCATCAATAAATTGCATAATGCAATAAATGTGGTCAGGCAATGGAATATCCTGTTTTGATCAATAAATATATTCATGTGGATATATTGAACAAATAAACATCCATCGGGTTTATCGCTCTGTTGGCACTTTCTTTGCTCTACCTCTAATAAAAGTCTAACGTATAAAAAATATGGAAGTATTTATTTGAGGAGGTAGACCATGACGAACCTTGCAATCGATTTCAGTAAATGGCAGGAAACAGATTCCCGGATTGAGAAAAAACTGTTTGCTTCCAGCCCAGCCCAGCCGGATGCCTTCATGAACATCATCGGCCAAAGCGATCGGATGCAGAGAATATTCCGTATGGTCGAAAAAGTGGCGGACAGCGACAGTACCATCATCATCCAGGGTGAAACCGGAACCGGAAAAGGACTCATCGCCAAGGCCATTCATGAGCATTCCTATCGAAAAGATAAACCGTTCGTTCAGATCAATTGCGGTGCAATTCCGGAGAATCTACTGGAAAGTGAACTTTTCGGCCATGTAAAAGGTGCATTTACCGGAGCGGTTACGGCCAAACCCGGAAAATTCGAGGTGGCCAACGGTGGAACCATTTTTCTGGACGAAATCGGTGATATGAGCCACGATCTTCAGGTCAAACTGCTGAAGGTTCTCGAAGAAAACGAATTCGAGCGTGTCGGCGGATGCCAGACCATCAAAACGGATATCCGGATCATTGCGGCAACGCACCGGGATCTCGAAGCAGCCGTCGAAAACGGTACGTTTCGTGAAGACCTCTATTACCGTTTGTATGTCATTCCATTGACCCTGCCGCCGCTTCGGGAACGGAAAGCGGATATCCCGCTGCTGATCGGGCATTTTCTCGATCAGTTGAATCAGAAAAAACGGACTCAGGTTACGGGGATTTCCGAAAAAACCATGGAGTTGATGGTCGCGCATTCGTGGCCGGGTAATGTCCGGGAACTCAGAAACATGATGGAGCGGCTGGTGGTGCTTACTCAGGAAGGGGAAATCTATCCCAGAGACCTGCCGCAGAAACTCAGAACAGTTGCAGAAGAAGATGTCACGGCTGTTCCGGAAATGGAAGTGTCCGGCGATGGCATATGTCTCAGCCCGGCGGTCAGTGATTTTGAAAAATCCCTGATTTCCCAGTCCATGAAAAAGGCAAACGGT
>CAYQKZ010000468.1:0-2593 GCA_964418135.1 uncultured Desulfobacterales bacterium | reverse complement strand
ATCATTGCTGGCCGTAAGCATGATGGGAGATATATCCGGAAAATTTTTTCGGATAAAGCGCAGGCAATCGATGCCTCCCATGATTGGCATTTCCAGATCCAGAATGACGGCGCAGATCTCGTTTGAAAGCAGATCTGCCGCCTCTTTTCCGTTTTTTGCAGCGATGACTTCAAACCCGGATTTCTCGAAAATTCTTTCAAGAATGGTCAGGATGACTGGATCATCATCGACAATGAGGATTTTCCCACGACGGGGATTCATGTTACGACCCTTCGCACAACTATTTTTTGATCTCGAAATGCACGCGGCGATTGGCGGCCCAGGCTGTTTCATTGCGACCCGGATTGGCTGGTTTCTCTTTGCCGTAACTGATCGATGTCAGCCGCGATGCCGATATCCCCAGGTCCACCAGAAATGACATGGCGCTGGCGGCCCGCCGCTCTCCCAGAGCCAGGTTGTATGCAACCGTTCCCCGGTCATCCGTATGACCTTCAACAATGACGGAAACATTGGGATTGCTGCGCATCCATTCTGCTTTGCGCTTCAGAACGTCCCGCGCTTCGGGAATCAGCGAGGCGCTGTCAAACTCGAAATAAATATCTTCTGAAACAAAACTGCTTCGTGTGGCTGATTTGTCGGAATCCAGCCCGGCCCCTGCCCCGGCCCCACCTCCTGCTTTGCCGGATGCTTGATCCTTTAACTGCTGCTCATCAAAAGCCCGCTGTCTGGCAAGGGCATCCTGTCTGGCTTTTTCAGCAGCCCTGGCTGCATCATCCGAAGCCTGGGTTCCCGTAGGATCAGAATAAATCTTTTTCTTGGAACATGATGCCATAAAGGTCATTGCCGGCAAAACCATCATCAGAGTCAATAAAATCCAGATTTTTTTTCTCATGCTACCCATCCTTTTCTTTCAATGCACTTAAGCTGTTACAAGATTCAAAACAAAAATACAACGCGAATTAAAAGCCCTTGGTCCGATTTTTATCTTATTAACTTTCGAGCACATGAAAATCAACAATATTTTCATGGCGCTCGGTCTCTAACTCCTTAGAATTTCAGCAGTGATACGGCTATGGTGAAATCTCAGCATGAAATTTTTATAAACTGAACGGTTGTTCGTTTAAGCTTGACAGGATATTACCTGAATGACATAAAACCGCTTATTCTTATTTTGATACATTGCTAACACTCTGGAGGCATTTCTTCAATGGAATTTTTTTTCAATCCAAAAGGGATCGCACTGATTGGCGCAACAACGCATTCCGCCAAAGGTGGATTTTCCATTCTGACCAACCTAATGAAAGGCTTTAAGGGAAATATTTATCCTGTCAATCCAAGATATGCATCGATCGAAGGCCTGACCTGCTATCCCAGTGTTCTGGATGTTCCAGATCCGGTCGATCTGGCAATCGTCTTCGTTCCAGCTCAGCAGGTTCCGGATGCCGTCCGCGAATGCGCCATTCGCAAAATTCCCGGTGTCATGATTGAATCCGGCGGTTTTTCTGAAACCGGCCAAGCCGGAAAAAAACTACAGGATGCACTGGCAACAATTTGTCAGCAAAGCGGTATCCGGCTGTGGGGACCCAACTGCATGGGACTGGTGGATGCTGTTCAAAGACATGTATTTTCCTTTGTCGCCCCGACGATCTGGGATCATGGGCTCAAGCCGGGAGATGTCTCTTTGATCGTTCAGAGTGGTATGCTATCCGCCGGATTTCTGATCGATACCATCAGCCACGGAACGATGGGAATCAGCAAGGTCTGCTCGATCGGCAACAAGGTGGATGTGGAAGAATGTGAATTGCTTGAATATCTCATCCAGGATGTCCATACCCATGCCATCGGCCTTTACTTGGAATCTATTCCGGATGGCCGGCGGTTTCTGGAAGTTTGCAGTCGATCATCCAAACCCATTGTTGTCTTGAAAGGCGGAAAAAGTCGGAAAGGGGCCGAAGCCGCCATGAGCCACACTGCAAGCCTTGCTGGAAACGGTGCGGTCATCACGGGCGCCCTGTCTCAGGCGGGAATTGTCGAAGCTTCCGATTTTAAGCAGATGATGGATCTATGCAGAACCCTGTCCGCATTTCCAAACATTGCCCCGAACCTTCCCGGTAGAGTTGCCGTTTTGACTTACAGCGGCGGAGCCGGGATCGTTTCAGCCGATTTCATTGAAAATACAGGATTGAAAGTAGCCGACCTATCTTCTGAGACCCGGCAGTCTTTGAAAGCTGTTTTTCCAGACTGGATGCCGATTTCCAATCCCATCGACCTGTGGCCTGCCGTTGAAAAATCCGGCGGAGAAAAAACATACCGGGTTGCCATCGAGGCTGTTTGCGCCGATCCCGGGGTGGATGCAATTTTCCTGCATCTATTTTCAGGCGGATTTGCCCTTAATTTTGATCTGTCACCCTTGGCAGACACGGTCAAATCGTCCGGAAAACCTTTGGTCGTGTGGCTGATCGGTGAACGAAAACAATCGTTTGACTTGCAGATCGCCAGCCAGAAACTGGGCTTTCCGGTTTTTCGGCAAATCCAAAGATCCGTTGAATGCCTTCGGGCTGTATTCAAACGAAACAAACGGGAATTGCCATGG
>CAYQKZ010000467.1:1519-2604 GCA_964418135.1 uncultured Desulfobacterales bacterium | reverse complement strand
GAATCGATGACAAAGAGCGGCTTTTTTCGCTTTTCATGGATTACGGTGTTTTCGATCCCAACGAAAATATCGAACTTTACCGGCAGGAAATTCCCCTGGAATTCTCGACGGAAGTGTTGTCCCATGCCGAAAATATTGCCGGCTTCACCCTGTCGGTAGCAGAATCTTCCCAGCGCAAAGACCTGACCCACCTGCCCCTGATGACCATCGACGGGCAATCTACCCTCGATTATGACGATGCGATCAGCTTCGAGGATTACGGCGATTCCTGCTGCCTTGGCGTTCATATCGTGGATGTAGGTCATTATGTCAAAAAAGGAGATCCCATCGATCAGGAAGCGCGGCTGCGGGCAAGCTCCATCTATATGCCGGATCGAAAAATCCCCATGCTGCCGCCCTGTCTGGCCGAAGGCTATTGCAGCCTGAAAGCCGGGGAGCTTCGCCCGGCCGTCAGCATGCTGATACACCTCAACAACCATGCGGAAATCCAGGATTACGAAATCGTCTCCAGCCTCATTCGGGTTCAGCGCCAGTTGACGTATTATGATGTCAATATGGTTGCAGACAACAGCCCGGAAATCGCCGGCCTTTGCAACATCGCTTCCAGATTCCGCCGGAAACGGCTTTCCGACGGTGCTGTCCAGATTACACTGCCGGATGTCAATGTCTGGATCACAGACAGCGGAGAGATCAATGTCAACCGGATCAACCGCGAAAGTCCCGGTCGCATGATGGTGGCGGAAATCATGATCATGGCCAACTGGCTGATGGCTAAATTTCTCTCCGACCACGGTGTTCCAGCTGTCTTCAGGTCGCAGCCGGGCCCAAGAGAGCGCCTTTATAAAGGCTGCGAGGGATCACTTTTTCAGAATTACATGCAGCGCAGGCTTCTCAGCCGTTTTATGCTGCTCAATCAGGCGGAACGTCATTCGGGGCTGGGCCTGGATGCTTATGTCACCGCCACATCGCCCATCCGCAAGTATTACGATCTGGTCACTCAGCGCCAGATCCGTTCGGTTTTCGGCCAGGAAACTCCGTATTCGGCACAGGAAATTGACCGGATCATTCAGATGCTCCAGGAGCCG
>CAYQKZ010000467.1:0-1509 GCA_964418135.1 uncultured Desulfobacterales bacterium | reverse complement strand
TGCTGAAAGTTACACGGATGCAATACCAGCGGAACCGCTACTGGATTCTAAAATACCTGGAATCCCGGATCGGCCAGAAGGAAGAAGCCATTGTCATCGGCCGAAGGCGCAACGCTTACCAGATTCTGATGACCGAGTACATGCTGGAATGCGATCTGGCCACAACCAGCAGAATCGAGTTGAAACCTGAAAATATGATACAGGTCACCATTCAGCATGTGAATGCCCGAAAAGACGTCCTGTCGGTGTTCATGGCATGATGCATCGCGTTTTTTCTGTTATGAAGCCGCTTGTTTCCCCTGCTGCAGAGCGGCTTCCCATCGATATCAACGCCATTGCCGGATTGATCGCCAGCACCCAGTTGCCAAGCGGAGAAATCCCCTGGAGTCCAAACGATAAAACCGATCCCTGGGATCATATAGAAGCGGCAATGGGTCTGGCCATTGGCGGCCTGTTGCCGGAAGCCCGGCTGGCTTTTACGTGGATGGCCCAGACGCAACTGGAAAACGGCAGTTGGTATGCCGCCTATCGCAAGGGGGAGCCGGAAGACAGAACCCAGGATTCCAACCAGTCTTCCTATATTGCTGTTGGTTTGTTTCATTATTATCTGGTCACACAGGATACGGCTTTTTTGCGCCGCCTCTGGCCGGTGGTGCGGTCTGCCATCGATTTTGCCGTCGATCTTCAAGCCCCTGGCGGAGAAATATACTGGGCCCTCAGCCCGGAAGGCCGGGTAGACCCCATGGCGCTGTTAACCGGCTCCAGTTCCGTGTATATGAGCATCAAGTGCGCGCTGGAGATTTCAAAGATTATAGGAGACCCCATCTCTTCCTGGCAGCCGGTTCTCGAGCGGCTGGCAGATGCCATCCGCAACAAACCCCATCATTTCAACATGACCAAGTCCCGCTATGCCATGGACTGGTTTTATCCTGTGTTGTCGGGTGCCGTCACCGGAGAGCAGGCGCAGCGGCGGATCGACCGGTTCTGGAAAAAATTCATGGTGGAAGGACAGGGCGTCCGCTGCGTGTCGGATCATCCCTGGGTGACGATCGCCGAAACTTCCGAGCTGTGTCTGGCCCTGTGCGCCATGGGCAACCACCGGCTGGCGGAAATTGTATTTAACTGGATCTGCGACAAGCGCTATGATGACGGCTCTTACTGGTGCGGCCATACCTATCCGGATATGACGATCTGGCCGGAAGAAAAGATTACCTGGACCAATGCCGTCGTTTTGATGGCTGCCGATGCGCTCTATGGTCTGACACCTGCGGCGGGGCTGTTCAGCCATGGATTGTGGGGCCCGGAAGGGTTTATCGCAACGGCATCACTTCGACCATAACCACGAAATACACGAAACACACGAAGTAAAAAATAGTTGCGCCTTCGCGTCCTAAACAACTTCCATTATGCGTAAAGATCATCGTCCCTATAGCCTGAAAAAAGCTTATCTGAAGTTTCAGAATTTTTATGCAAATTATTTTCTGGCGCCCCATTTCGAAAGGTTCGGCA
>CAYQKZ010000466.1:0-2605 GCA_964418135.1 uncultured Desulfobacterales bacterium | reverse complement strand
TGGCGCAATCCAGGAGGTTGATCCCGAGGGTGACGGTACGAACATCGAGATGTTCGTTCTGAAGCATTTCCAGCGTGGATACGATTTCGTTCGAACTTAACATGTTGTCCTCATCCTTACACCCGATTGATGGCTTCAAAGATCCGCCGGTGCTGAATACTGATGACCAGACCCAGGGCCGCCGCCTTCTCCCGAAGCGTCCGATGCAATGCATGGGAATCGATATCCACAGGGACATCCACTTCGTAGATCATGATGTTGTCGTTGGGATTTTCGCCGCCTTTGAACGCCGCCTGAAGATTGGTGACATTGACGCCGTAATCGGCGATAATCCGGGTGATGCTGGCCACCAGCCCTTTGCGGTCGGGCCCACGGGTGGTAATGACAAAAGGCTGCACCGATTTTTCACCCATGGCCGGTGGACGGATATCCAGATGTTTGACATGAACCTGAAGGTGCATCGGTGTCAGCGCATCCGACAGCAAACCGCACAGAACATCGGCTGTGAGAGATACCGGCATTTCGGCAATGAAACTGCCTGAAAATTCGAACTGCAAAATGGTCTGGGTAACATTTTCGATATTGCAGTTCTGCTCGAACAAGATGCGGGAGACTGCCGCCAGAATTCCCGGACGGTCGGGTCCGAAGACGGAAATGATGATTTTTTTCATGGCGCCATCCATAAAATCGACGGATCGACGGCACGAACATTCTTTACACCAGTAAGGATCATGGCCTGGATCAGCTCCGATCGGATCTGGTCGATATAGCGCATGACACCTTCCTTGAGCCCACCCATGACGGCTACGGAAAACGGCCGGCCGATCAGAACCGCACCGGCACCGAGTGCCAGCATCTTGAGTACATCTCCACCGGTCCGTACACCGCCGTCGGCCAGTACCGTAATCTGCCCCTTGACTGCCGAAGCCACATGGGAAAGGACGCGGGCAACTCCCGGAGTGTGATCCAGGACTCTGCCGCCGTGATTGGATACCACGATGGCATGGGCTCCGGCATCTACGGCAATTCGGGCCTGATCCGCTGTCATGATACCTTTCACAATAAATTTCATCGGAGTCCTGGATATGATTTCCTTCAATTTTTCCGGAGACTTGGGTGATACCGGCCTTCCCATCAGTTTGAGCGTGATCAGGCCGGCGGCATCGATATCCATTCCCACGATTCGTGCGCCGGTGGCTGCCGCGCCTTCCAGTTTGGTATAGAGTTCCTTGTTCTCCCAGGGTTTGATAAAGGGAATACCGTGCCCCTGCAAAGACCGAATGGCCTGAAATCCGGCCTCGTGGATGAATGCCGGCGCTCCGTCGCCCGTACAGCCGATGATACCTTTTTCTCGGCACCCCTCCAATTTCGAAGTAATGTAATCCCCTTCAGCTATCTTCCCTCCCATGTTGAATGACCCCCCCCCGATGGGTGCCGCCAGAACCGGAATCGCCAGCGGGATCCCCAGAATTTCCGTGCGGGTTTCGGGTTCCACGACATTATGGATCACCCGCATCTGAAACCGGCACGCCGAAAGCGCCTGAATATTGTCTCGAAATGCGGCACCGGTGCCGATACCTCCCATACCCGGCACCTCGCCGGCACAAACCCTGCCATCGCAAACCGGACAGACCCTGCAAAACCCTTCCATCTGTTTTCTGGCCTGATTTCGGACTTCCTTCATGATCAATTTTCCCTTACCGTGATAAAAACTGTCAGTAACCAGTGATTGGTTTAAAATGTATAGACTTTCAGATTGAACACGTTCCCCGGCATGTGATACATTGCATCTGTCAAGTGATTCGACTCGGTGGCCGGCCGCCGCCGATCATGACTTTTCCTACCCCATTACACAGGACAGCACCATGACCACCAGCCTTACTATGGCATCTTTGTTCAGAGAAAACAAGACGCTGTTCATTCTGATCGCCGTGGGCATTTTTCTGATCGAGCTAGAAATATTCGCCGTTGCCGCCATCAACTCCGGCAGGAAATCCTGGATGGAAATCAAGGATCAACACGGCAATATCATTCATGTGTCGGAAGGCAACAACCTGAGCAGCTTCAATAAGTATTATTTCGAAAAAACATTCGGTCCCTTGGAACAGTATCAGGTCAACTGGGTCACCCAGGATGAACCCTTTCCTTTTCGGGCATGGTTTGCGGCATCCATCGGAATCCCGGTAGGCGCCATTCTGTTGTTCGGGTTTATCGCCCGTGCTTTCGCCACCCTGCTGTATGGCGATAAAATGGCTGCCCCCTTGCATTCCGCATCACCCGAACCCATGGCCCGGAACCGACTGGAGCGTCTGCTGGCCGGTATCGGTCGCCTCAACATTTTCGCGATCGGGTTTCTGATCCTTCTGGCCATGTTCACCTATTGGGTCGTTCCCAACCTGATTCTGTACATCGGCCAGGTGGGGATCGACACGATCATCCGCTACCGGTGGTTTTTTCTGGCAGTAGCGTTGATCGTTCTGGGAATCGGGATGTGGATCATCTACCTGCGGTATCTCCTGGCCAAAAAAGCGATCGACAGCCAGGCCGACGTTGAAAAATTCAGGCTGCAACTGGCCGCCGGCTCCAGTGGACTTTTGCTGCAACG
>CAYQKZ010000465.1:554-2614 GCA_964418135.1 uncultured Desulfobacterales bacterium | reverse complement strand
GCACCAATGGCGGCCGAGGCCAGACCTTTTCCCAGGGATGACAGAACCCCTCCGGTTACAAATATATATTTTGCATTTGAACCCATAATGTCCTCAGGCTGAAATCAAAAAATATCATCGGAAAATCTGGCGCTTTCTCCCAGTTCTTCTTCGATGCGCATGAGCTGATTGTATTTGGCAATCCGGTCGCTGCGGGACATGGAGCCGGTTTTGATTTGACCGCCGGTGATGCCGACCGCCAGATCCGCAATAAAGGCATCCTCGGTCTCTCCGGACCGGTGAGAGATAACCGTGGAATATCCGGCTTGTTTGGCGATTTCGATGGCATCCAGGGTTTCGGTAACCGTGCCGATCTGATTCAGTTTGATCAGTATTGCATTGGCAACTCCCATTTCAATGCCTTTCAATAAGATTTCCGGATTGGTCACAAAAATATCGTCTCCGACAAGCTGAATCTTGCTTTCCAACCTGTCGGTCATCACTTTCCAGCCGTCCCAGTCCTGCTCGGCCAGTCCGTCTTCAATCGAGAATATCGGATAGCGCTCTACCAGGTCTTCATAATAATCGATCAGGGCATCGGAGGAGAGCTTGCGGTTTTCCGATTTCAGGTCGTATTCCTTTTTGCTCGTGTTGTAGATTTCGCTGGCCGCAACATCCAGGGCAATGCCGACTTCGTTTCCCGGCTCATATCCTGCAGCCTCGATGGCGTTCATGATGCATTTGATGGCTTCTTCATTCGACGCAAGATCCGGCGCAAATCCGCCTTCATCGCCAACCCCGGTACTCAGTTTGGCGTCTTTCAGAATCGTTTTCAGGCAATGAAAGATTTCAGCGCCCATCTGAACGGCCTGGGTAATGGATTTGGCGCCCGACGGGATAATCATGAATTCCTGAATATCCAAGCTGTTTGCCGCATGGGCCCCGCCATTGATGATGTTCATCATCGGAATCGGCAAGTACCGGGCGTTGATCCCGCCCAGATACCGGTATAGGGGAAGACCATAAGCCTGGGCTGCTGCACGCGCCGCAGCCATGGACACACCCAGAATGGCATTGGCGCCCATTTTGGCCTTGTTGGGAGTGCCGTCCAGTTCGATCATGAGTTTATCGATCAGCATCTGATTGGCGGCATCTTTTCCGATCAGCAGCGGAGCGATCTCGTTCATGACATTGTTGACCGCCGTAACCACCCCTTTGCCGCCATAGCGTTTGGCGCGTTTATTTCGGAGTTCGAGAGCCTCGCGGGTTCCTGTGGATGCACCCGAAGGAACCGCAGCCCGCCCCATGGCGCCACAAGCCAGGGTCATATCCACTTCTACGGTTGGATTGCCTCTGGAATCCAGGATTTCTCTGGCCTTGATATTGACGATTTCTGTCATGTTGCCCCCCCCTTTTTATGGTTTAATGGATAGCGATATGATATGATGAATTCAAAAATGTGATCGCTTTTGTTACTCTTGTTCCGGATGGATGTCAAGAAGCCCTGGCAGCACACGCCCGGTCAATTTCGAACAATAAGACGTGATTTCAAATAATTGGAAAATTCTATGAAAGACTTGGATATTTATCAAAAAGCGCATTTGCTGGTTGCGGCAATTCGGATTCTGGAATACCGGCACAATAGTCCGCCTGCCATGGAAACCGTCTGCCGGTTTTTGGAAATTTCCACCGAAGAAGGCGGTTTTTTTGTTCGAAAATTTGAAGAAGCCGGTATCCTCGAATCTGTCGAAAGCCCCCAGGGAATTCGACTGTCTGTCCGGGATCACACGAAAATCGAAGAAATCCCCAGAGGCATGTCCGAAACGCTTTTAGATAAAGAGCTGAAGAATTTTCAGAACGCCCGTAAAGGATTGACTCAGAAAATAGAAAGCTTTCAGGCAGCCCAGGCTGAGAAGAAAAAACAGATGTTTGCGGAACTGGATAAAAAACTTAAAACAGGCATGGAAAAAAAATAAATGGTCTGAAAAAAATTCAGAGGAAAACCCATGTTCCTAAATTATCTGTAATGAATTTGACCTACTTTTCATTGTTGACAAACGCCATGACTTGATTGCGGAACA
>CAYQKZ010000465.1:0-544 GCA_964418135.1 uncultured Desulfobacterales bacterium | reverse complement strand
ATGCATCAGATGCGCTTTGATTCGTTCATCCATTGTATCCAATACCTTTTAGAAAATCCCGATCAAAGCTGTTCCGGAAAAAATTGAAATCGAGATACCGCCATACGATTCGTTCCCAAAAGTCGCTGTAAGCATTCTTATCCCCGATGAATAGCAATATTCCGGTTTTCAGAATATTGTATGCAATTCGATGCGGCGCATCGTTGAGTACGATCAGATCGATTTCATCCGTCCTAAATATTGTGTTGGCGATGCCCAGTAAATCCAGTTGTTTTTCCATTCGTGCGTCTTTTGACAGCCGGCTGGATAACAATACGGCCAGATCGAGATCGCTCAAAGGTTTCAGATTTCCCTGTGCCGCACTGCCGAAAACGATGACTGCAACAACATCGTTATCCAGACGCAGGTGGCTGACAAAATCGGGCGCCGAATGCAGGGGGTTTGCGGGCAGTTTCAACCCTTCTCGTATCATGGAACAATTAACCTTCTGATAAAATTTAAAAATACGGCAATACGTTGACTTTTACGGCTGAAACATTTATGA
>CAYQKZ010000464.1:0-2626 GCA_964418135.1 uncultured Desulfobacterales bacterium | reverse complement strand
GCTGATGGCTCCGGTAAAAGAACCTTTTTCATGACCGAACAGCTCGCTTTCGATCAAGTTGGCGGGAAGGGCCGCACAATTGACTTTTACAAATGGATTTTTTGCCCGCAGACTGTTGTAGTGAACCGAACTGGCCACCAGCTCTTTTCCGGTTCCGCTCTCTCCCCGAATCAATACCGTCGCATTGCTTTTGGAAACCTGGGAGATCATCTGAAACACTTCCCGCATTCGGCTGCTGTTGCCGATGATATTGGAAAAACTGTATTTGGTCTCCAGCTCGCTTCGCAGTCTGCGGTTTTCTTCCCGCAACTGTTCTTTTTCCAGATGAATGATTTCAAGGTTGATGACATGACGGGCAATCATGGTAGCGATCACGGAAAGCAGTTTTTCGCCGTTTTTCAACGAAAAGGAATCGTCGTACAAATGATCGACACTGAGCGCACCAATCACCTGACTGCCTTTTTTAATCGGCACACAGATAAAGGATATCTCCTGATCCAGCTTTCCCCGCCGGGCTTCGGTACGGTTGAGGAACAGCGGCTCTTCACTGATTTTAGGGATGGTGACGGCCAGCCCGGTCTGAATCACCCTGCCGGTAATTCCTTCGCCAAGCTTGTATTTGACACGCTCGACGGCAGAACGGGAAATGCCGTGGGCCACTTCGATGGTGATTTCATTGGAGAGGGGATTGAGAATGGTGACGGTTCCACGAATCATGTTGATCGAGATGGACAGCGTGTCCAGAACCTTGTAGAGGGATTTCTTCAGGTCCAGATGTTCATTCAATGTTTTGCTGATCTCGTACAGCAGTGTGACATCTTCGATTCGTTTCATGGCTTCCGATTGGGGGAATTGGTTGGATTCAAGAGAGACCCGTTTCTGTCATGCCGGATGATGGGTATCGGATACGGATGGATGATAAGTCAGAAACGATACCATGGTTTTTCCGTAAGTCCGTTGATCATAGAGATCGAGTTCCGGATAATCGTCGGAAACGGTTTCTAGAACGGAATGTTCGATAACGATACAGGCCGAAGCCGCCAGGGATGCACTCTGCAACAAGTGATAAAGGGTAGGATCGATCATATTATTGTTGTACGGCGGATCCATGAAGACCAGACTGAACAGCGGCTGGATATTCCTCAATAAATTCAAATTATGGGTGATATTCCATCTTCGGACCCGTGCTTTACTTTCAAGGTTAAGAGACCGGATGTTTTGCGTCATCAGAGAAAACGCCTGCGTAGAATCATCCACAAGAAAGGCGGAATCGGCCCCGCGGCTCAATGCCTCGATTGCCATGGCGCCGGTTCCGGAAAAAAGATCGAGTACCGTAGCCTGCCGAGTATGGAATGACAGAATATTGAAAATCGTCTCTCTGAGTCGGTCCGACGTCGGCCGGGTTCGTTTTCCGTCGAGGCGATGCAGCTTTCGTCCCTTGAGTTCTCCTGCAATGATTCGCATTCCCGTCCACCGGCATCAGGCGTTGCGTTTTGCTTTCACTTTTTCTTCGAGCCAGCTTACCCAGGGATCGATACCCTCCCCGGTACGGGCGGATATTTCAAATACTGGAATACCCGGATGAATCTGAACAATATTTCGGACAGCTTCATTTTTATCATATTCCAAATATGGCAGCAGGTCAATTTTGTTTAACACCGCAGCATCACACACCCGAAACATCAAGGGGTATTTCAGCGGTTTATCTTCGCCTTCGGTGACACTGAGAACCACGACTTTGGCATCTTCTCCGATATCGAATTCTGCCGGACAGACCAGATTTCCCACATTTTCCACGATGAGCAAATCGACATCCGCCAGATCGAAATTTTCCGCAGCCTTGGCAATGACGTGCGCGGCCAGATGGCAGTCTCCGCCGAACGCATCGGTATTGACCTGAACCACCGGCGCCCCGGTTTTGGCCAGCCGGTCGGCGTCGTTGGTCGTGCTGACATCCCCGACAATCACGGCGGTACGGATTTCGGGCATCAGCCGGCCGATGGTTTTTCCCAACGTCGTCGTTTTTCCCGATCCGGGGGAACTCATGACATTCAGTACGAACACGTTTTTTTCTGCAAACAATTTACGGTTCTGCTCGGCCATGGTGTTGTTGACATCCAGAACTTTTCGAACGACTTTTATTTCCATAAAAATTCCCTTTCATCCATGTAAATTTAACATATCGCGATCTGGGATATTATTTCATGTGAGGTGCCCAATTGTCTGGAAATCATGAATTCACAGTTTCCGGATCTGTATTCGGGCCGTCTTCAATCTCGATGGATGAAACATCCAGTTCCTGGCCGGAAATCAGAACGATCGTTCCACTGTTGCATCGGGGACAGGAAAAAGCCGGCCCGTCGATGGTCCAGTGATGATCGCAGGACTTGCACCTGGCTTCCACGGGAATTTCTTCTATATGGAGTACGGCCCCGGCAATTGCGGAATCTTTGGAGACAATATCGAAACAGAACCGTAGACTATCGGGTACCACGGAAGACAGCCTGCCGATCTTCAGATGAACGCCCTGCACCCGGCATCCTTTCAGATGTTCGGGGATGGAAGCGGCGGCAATCTCGACCACCTGCATGGCAATGCCCATTTCATGCATGGATATTGATCCTTA
>CAYQKZ010000463.1:0-2627 GCA_964418135.1 uncultured Desulfobacterales bacterium | reverse complement strand
ATTATGGAAACGGCAACAATATTTAAAAACGGCAGCTCACAAGCAGTGAGGCTACCCAGGGAATTCAGAATTTCAGGCAATAAGGTAAAAATATTCAAGAAAGGCAAACAAGTCATACTGGAGCCTATAGAAACGACATGGGATCAGTTATTCGAATCGCTAAGTGAATTCCCGGAAGATTTCATGAAAGACGGTCGCAACCAACCCGGCATGCAGGAAAGAGACTCTTTCTGATGCGATATCTGCTTGATACCAATATTTGCATATATCTTATAAAACAACGCCCGCCTGAGGTTCTGTTGCGATTTCGGGAACACTTGCCTCAGGATGTTGGAATTTCCACCATCACAGTCTTCGAACTTCAATATGGAATCGAAAAAAGTCAATACAGGCAGCGTTCCGAAGATGCCCTTGCCAAATTTCTCTTGCCCTTGAACCTGATTGATCTGGATCGTCTGGCTGCTGAAAAAGCCGCCGCTATCCGCGCGCAACTTGAGAAGAGCGGACTATCGATCGGAGCTTATGATCTTCTGATAGCTGGTCTCGCCAGATCACGAGACTTGACTCTGGTTACCAACAATACCAGAGAATTTGAAAGAATCGTTGGTCTGCGCATTGAAAACTGGATTGAACCGGATTTACGGTAAGAGAGGGTTCCTCCAGTATCAGTGCGTGATTCCCAAGGCTGCGGCTTTGGAAGGCCTGACGCATATCCTGAATCGTACCGCATCGAGTGGGATGGGCTCTTTACTGGCGGTTCTGAAACTATTCGGTTCCCAGAACGAGAATGGCGACATCATCTCGTCTCCTATGGAGGGATATACCCTGGCGCTGGATTTTCCGGTGAAACCAAAAGCCTTTGCACTGCTGAACGAACTGGATGCCATGGTCCTCGATTACGGCGGGCGACTCTATCTCAGCAAAGACGCCCGCATGCATGCGTCCACTTTCGAGCGGGGCTATGCCGGATCCATCGACCGATTTCGTCGAGTCAAGGCCATGTGGGATCCAGACAATCGATTCGTTTCGTTACAATCACAACGACTGGGAATGGGATGTTAATTCATGGGATGTATGCTCGTTCTGGGGGCAACCTCGGATATCGCGTCCGCAGTGGCACGCCGATTTGCCGAAAAAGGATGGAAACTGATTCTGGCTGCAAGAAATACAGATTCTTTGGAGAGGGTATCCAGGGACATCCATGTGCGTTCTGGAAAGGAAGTGATGACAGCATGCTTTGATGTTATGGATATCGACTCCCATAAAACGTTTTGGGAAAAACTTCCCGAACGGCCGGATGCCGTTTTTTGTGCTGTAGGATACCTGGGAGATCAAAAACGGGCTGAAACAGATTTTAGTGAAGTACACAGCATCGTAATGACAAACTACCTGGGTATTCTATCGATATTGAACATCGCGGCCGGAGAGTTTGAAACAATAAAAAGAGGACTCATTATAGGAATCAGTTCTGTTGCTGGGGAAAGAGGGCGACAGAGTAATTATTATTATGGCAGTGCAAAAGCTGGCTTTACGGCCTATCTTTCAGGCTTGCGGAACCGTCTTTTCCCGGCATCTGTGAGGGTGATTACGGTACAGCCGGGATTTGTCATGACATCGATGACACAACACATGAAACTGCCCCAGTTATTGACCGCACAACCGGATGAAGTGGCTGAGGCTATTCTGAATGCTGTCAAAAAGGGCAGAGATGTAATCTACACCAAATGGTTCTGGCGTTATATCATGTGGCTGATTTGCCTGATTCCAGAAAAGCTGTTCAAGCGTCTGAGGCTATGATGAAAGAAAACCGTACCAAATGAACCAATATTATGAATTTTTGGGAATTTATCAAAATTGTTGAATGATCGGTTTCATCCAAAAGGTTGGATTTTTGATATCGATGGCACGCTTTACGACCAGGCAATGCTGCGCAGACGCATCGTTTATGATATCTTGAGTCATTGCCTGATTCATCCTTTTCACATCGATGAAATTGTTATTGTATCCCGCTTTCGTAAAGTTAGAGAGGATCTGGCATTATCGGATGAAAGAGATTTAGAGGTAATTCAATACGAACGCGTGGCATATCAACTGGGAATCCCTTTGGAAAAAGTTCGCAATGTAGTTCAAAAGTGGATTTTCGATAAACCGCTGCCGTATCTCTCCTCGGCCCGTCGTCCAGGCATCGAAGAATTGTTTGCAAGACTCAAAGCACGCCATATTCCGATAGGAATCTACTCCGACTACCCTGCCTCGAAAAAAATGGAAGCGCTTGGCATGGCTGCCGATGTTCTGGTTTGTTCGACCGATCGGGATGTAGATCGATTCAAACCAGATGGAAAAGGCTTGGTTGTAGCGGCACAGAAATTGAATTTACTGCCAGAACAATGTATTTTCATCGGCGATCGTGACGAGAAGGATGGGCTTTGTGCCAGAAACGCAGGCATGCCGTATTTGATTCTGACAAAGCACCAACCACCTGGGCCGAATCAATTCAATTCTTTTTCGGACATTATGATAAAAGAAAAATATGACCCAAAATCGCCTACCGTAGGCACCCACCATTAAAAATATCATCCGAGGCACCCAGCCGCTCTGGAAACCGGGCTTTTTCTACCCACTCCCCT
>CAYQKZ010000462.1:0-2630 GCA_964418135.1 uncultured Desulfobacterales bacterium | reverse complement strand
ATGCCGAGATAAAGAAGGAAGCGACTAAATATCTGGAACAGCTTGGTCTTTCGACGAGCGAGGCCCTTCGTTTGTTTCTGTATAGTGTCGTACGGCACAAGGGGTTGCCTTTTGCCAAATTGGTGCAGTATATCGCCTTGTTGCTGCAGGAAATGCCCTTGCCGCCAGAGGCACATGATCATCATGAAATCTGATATCCCAGCGGTGGGAAATACATTTCCCTGTTTCGAAGCCCGGTCCAAAGTGAGCGGAGTCGAAAAATACGCAGCGGACGCCTATCCGCCGGAACTGCTCTGGGCAGGGGCCAAACGGGCCGGGGTGGCTCACGGCAGAATTCTGGCGGTTCATACAGCCGAGGCCGAACATATTCCCGGCGTGGTGAAAGTACTGACCCGAAAGGATGTTCCCGGAACCAACCGGCAGGGCATTGTCCATAAGGATCAGCCGGTGCTGGCCGGCCAAAAAGTCCGGCATTGCGGAGATCCGGTCGCTCTGGTGCTGGCCGAAAACCGGGATGCCCTCAAACTGGCGCTGTCCACAATCCGGCTCGATGTGGAGCCGCTGCCGGGTGTGTTCGATCCGGAATCAGCGTTGGCACCCGATGCGCCGAAAGTCCACGAAACCGGCAACACACTGATGGAAGCCATGATCCGAAAAGGCGATACGGAAAAGGCGTTTTCGGAATGCGATATCATTCTTGAAGATTGTTTCGAAGTGCCGTTTCAGGAACATGCCTTTCTGGAAACCGAAAACGGTGTGGCGCAGATGAAACCGGATGGTACGTTGGAAATGACGGTTTCCACTCAGGCGCCGTTTCGGGATCGCATGGAAATCGGTCATGCATTGGGGATCGATTTTTCGAAAATCCGAGTCATCAGCCCCTTCCTGGGAGGCGGATTCGGCGGCAAGGATGGGGCCACGGTTCAGTGTCTGCTGGCCCTGGCTGCCATGCATGCCGATGGCCGACCCGTCAAAATGGGGTGGGATCGGGAAGAAAGTTTTGTGGCCGGATACAAACGGCATGCGGCGAAGTTGTATTATAAACTGGGGGCTATGGCCGACGGCACCCTCAACGGCCTCGAATGTCGGCTGTATTATGACACCGGAGCCTATGCCCATCTGGGCGGCGAAGTCCTGGAACTTGGCATGGAACATGCCGGCGGGCCGTATCGCATTCCCCATGTGAAGATTCAGGGATGGTGCATCTATACCAACAACCCGATCGGTGGGGCGATGCGCGGATTCGGCGTCTGTCAGGTGGCTTTTGCCATCGAGCAGATGATGAACCGCCTATCTGAAAAACTGGGCATGGACCCTCTGCAACTCCGGTCGAAAAACGCCCTGTGTCGGGGAGACCGGAACAGTTCGGGGGTGGCGCTGGTCCATTCCACCGGGATGATTCCCTGTCTAAAAACGATCCAGACCCATCCTTTGTGGACGAATCGTGTGGCGTGGAAAGCGAAAGCCGGCCGGTTCAACCGCCGGGGTGTCGGTGTCTGCGTCGTATTCAATGCCATGGGCTACGGTCGGGGGCTGCCGGATTCGGCCATTGCCAAAGTGGAGCTGACCCAGGCAGGTAAAATTCGGGTTTATTGCGGTGTGGCCGACATGGGGCAGGGCAATGCGTCTGCATTTGTCCAGATGGCCGGAGACATTCTGTGTCAGAATACGGAAAACCTCGAACTGGTACTGCCCGATACGGAACGAACTTTTCCATCCGGATCGTCATCGGCCGGCCGCACTACTTACACCTACGGCAATGCACTGATCAACGCCTGCCGACAAATGAAAGAAAAGCTGATCCATCGGGCATCGTTGTTTCTGTTTCTGGATCGAACGGATGGGTTGGTGCTGCTGCCCGGCCGGGTCTGTCATCTGCCGTCGGGTCGGGAAATTCCATTTTCGGTGCTGGGTGCCATATTCCCGGAATCCGACCGGATATCCATCGATCACCATGTCATGTCCGTGGCGCTGGATGGAAATCTGGATGCTACCGGCTTTAAAATCGGTTTTCCCCACGTGTTCTTTTCATATTCGGCGCATCTTGTCGGCATCGAGATCGATGAGCTGACGGGCCGGATTTCAGTCCAGTTTTATCTGGCGGTGACCGATGCCGGCCGGATCGTCAATCCCCAGGGAGTGGCTCAGCAGGTTCAGGGCGGTGTGGCGCAGGGCCTTGGATATGCCTTGTGTGAAGAGGTCGGGCTGCGAGACGGTAAAATTGTGAATCCATCGTTCACCGATTATATCCTTCCGACAGCACTCGATATTCCGGACATTGTCTCCCTGACCGTCGAAACTGACGAGCCGACCGGCCCGTTCGGCATGAAAGGAGTGGGGGAAGTCTGTATGAATGGTCCGCTGCCGGCGGTTGCGGGTGCCGTTCAGGATGCTATCGGTGTATGGTGTCATCGATCTCCGATTTCAGCCGGGCAGATCATGGAATTTTTGAAAAGAAAACGAAATACGGGGAGTGCATCGTGAGCATTCACTGCCACATCAATGGGATGGAAATGGACATCGATGCGCCGTCAGATCGGCGGGTGGTGGACGTCCTGCGGGAAGACCTGGGGCTGATCGGAACCAAGGAAGGTTGTGGCGCCGGAGAGTGCGGGGCCGGAGTATTCGAG
>CAYQKZ010000461.1:0-2634 GCA_964418135.1 uncultured Desulfobacterales bacterium | reverse complement strand
GACGTATTTCACCCCAAAGCCGCTTGACCTCGAAGCCGGTTTCCTTGTTTTTGCTTGATTTTTTTTAGTCAACCATATAAGAATTTTTTGAAATGCTCATGAAAGAATCGGCACGATGGATAATTCTACAGAGAGGAGCTTTGTTTAAATGACTGAATTGGTTGATAAAATTAGAAATATTGCGCTTGTAGGCCATGGGAATTCCGGAAAAACTTCTTTGGCCGAAGTCATGCTGTTCCAAACAGGCGTCATCAGCCGTATCGGCCGTGTCGAAGACGGCAATACGGCCATGGATTTCGAACCCGAAGAACTCAAGCGCCACATCAGCATCAGCAGTGGGTTTCATCAGTTTAACTGGAAAAAACACACCGTTACCTTGATCGATACGCCGGGTGATCAGAATTTTTTCACGGACACCAAATTCTGCATGCAAGGGGTCGATGGCGTGGTCGTTCTCGTCGATGCCGTCGATGGTGTCAAAGTCCAGACCGACATGGCCTGGAACTTCGCTCAAAATCTGAAAATCCCCTGTGTCATTCTGATCAACAAGCTCGACAGAGAACGAGCAGATTTTTTCAGAGCATTTCAGGATGCCGTCAAATCTTTCGAACCCAAACCCATCATGCTACAATTGCCCATCGGTACCGAGGCGAATTTCAAGGGAATCGTCGATCTGGTAACCCTGAAAGCCTATACCTACGATGCTACCGGCAAGGCCACGGCCATCGACATTCCATCGGATATGCAATCTCAGGTGGAAGAAGAACGGGAAAAGCTGGTGGAAAATATCGCCGAAGCCGATGATTCATTGCTGGAACGCTATCTGGAAGGGGGCGCCATTTCAGACGACGAACTCAAAGCCGCCCTCAAAAAAGGAACCATTTCCCGAATCTTTTCCCCGGTTCTGTGTGTTTCTGCCATCAAAGCCGTCGGTATCGATCAGTTGATGGATATCATTGTCAACTGCATGCCTTCGCCATTGGACCGGCCGCCCAAAATCGGGACCGATCCGGTGGTGGGCAATGAAATCGGGCGGGCACCCAATCCGGATGCCCCGTTTTCAGCTTTTGTCTTCAAGACCGTTGCCGATCCTTATGCCGGCAGGCTTTCGATATTCCGGGTCTTATCCGGAAAATTGGGGCCAGACGGCGGTTTTTACAATGTCAACAAGGATTCCAGGGAGCGGTACAATCAGCTCCTGACAATTGGCGGAAAAGAGCAGAAACAGGCCAAGGGTGCGCTCCCAGGATCGATTGTTGCCGTTGCCAAACTCAAGGAAACCTTTACCGGAGACACGCTCTGCGATGAAGCCAATAAAATAAAATTCCCCTTCCCGGAACCCCTTCCCACCCTCATCACGTTTGCCATTACCTCCAAGGCATCCGGAGATGAAGATAAAATTTACATTTCTCTTACCAAAATGCTGGAGGAAGATGCCGCACTGAAGCTGGAAAGAACCGCAGAAACCAAGGAAATCCTCCTTTCCGGCAGAGGGCAGGTACATATCGAAGCTGCCATTGAAAAGCTCAAAAGAAAATACAACGTGGAAGTCCATCTAAAAACCCCGAAAGTTCCCTATCGGGAAACCATCAAGAAAAAAGTCCGTGTTCAGGGCAGACATAAAAAACAGTCCGGCGGCCACGGTCAGTTCGGCGATTGCTGGATTCAAATGGAGCCGCTGCCACGAGGCGCCGGTTTTGAATTCGTGGATGCCATTGTCGGAGGCTCCGTGCCCCGATCCTACATTCCGGCAGTTGAAAAAGGTGTTGTCGAGGCTGCCCAGAAAGGAATTCTGGCCGGTTATCCCTGTGTCGACTTCAGAATAACTCTGGATGATGGATCATACCACGCGGTCGATTCATCGGAAATGGCGTTCAAGATCGCCGGGTCCCTGGCTTTCAAGAAGGCTGTGACGGAAGCCAAGCCGGTATTGCTCGAGCCGATTCTGAACGTTGAAATCACCACACCGGAAGAATTCATGGGCGACATCATGGGTGATTTGAACAGTCGCCGCGGCAGAGTGCTGGGGATGGACTCCGAAGGCAAATATCAGGTAATCAGGGCCAATGTACCGATGTCCGAATTTTTATCTTATGCACCGGATCTAACCTCTATGACCGGAGGCCGGGGAGTCTACAGCATGTCGTTTTCTCATTACGATGAAGTGCCATCTTTGATTGCCGATAAATTGCTGGTTGAACTCAATAAAGACAAAGAATAATCGGCTTTTTCCTTTTCCCCCTCCCCCAGCCGGGGAGGGTTGGAGCATCGTCGAATGGGATGTGTTTATCCGTCATCATTCAATATCCTCTCCTTAGCTTTCTCTTGATAATTTAAACCCTTGTTTTGTGTTTTCATTCGGTCGAGAACAGTGGAAGTCAATTGCTTTCAGAAAGACATTTTTTGCAGGGGGCATATCCCGCCCAAAACGCATCCCATTTCCGGTTGAACTGTATCCGGTTCTGCGTCGATATGCGCTGGCCCAGCGCACAGGTTTTCAAATGAAATCGCCGAGAACTTCGATTCCCGCTGTAAGTGGTATTTTTTTCCTCCCAGTTTCCCCATATTCCCCTTCCGGACTTCATGGCTTCCTGCTGAGCTTTCAGCAATACATCGTCATGGGTTGTGTTGGGA
>CAYQKZ010000460.1:466-2638 GCA_964418135.1 uncultured Desulfobacterales bacterium | reverse complement strand
AGGTACTCTGCCCGGTCGGTATAGCCCGGCTCCGGCACAATGGGTCGAATGACATATGGGGGCAGCATGTGATGATTCATGGAAAGCGACTTCCCGGCAGGTTTTGCGGATCATGCCCTTTTCGTATTCAAACCATCTGAACAGGCATTCTGATGGACCCAATTCTTGATCTCAAAAACCAGAATGCTGACATCATCATCCGGTGGCTGTGTTTCGGCAAAAGTCATGACTTTATTGTAGAGCCCCTGGACCAGGTCATCTAATGAAAAGCTCCGCAGTTCTCGGAGTGCCTGATAAAGTCGATCTTCGCCAAAAAGTTCACCTTCTTCATTTCTGGTCTCGAACACGCCATCGCTGAGAAACACAACTTTATCGCCGGGGGTGAGTGTTACGGATTCCTGGCCGAAGGGAAAAGCCTTAACACCAATGACTGTTCCGGAAACAGTCAGAATTTTAAGCGCATTCTCGCGTGGAACAATGATCGGCGCACAGTGTGCTGCGTTGCTGTAAGTCAGTGTGTATGAAGAGAGATCCAGAACGGCATAGACAATGGTGAAGTGCCGCTTGAAACGCATCAAGGGGAATTCACGGTCCAATATGTTAAGAACTGCCTCTGGTTCGCGAATATGGGGCGGGTTGACCGTATGATCAACGAGAATGCCGTTATGGGGGTTTAAAAGCTGGTAGACTAAGACAGATATCATTGCCGATGGAATACCATGGCCAGCCACGTCGAGCATGTAAATACCGATGTGACTGGCATCCAGATGGATGAAGTTGAAAATGTCTCCGCCTATGGCATCGCAGGGGTTGAATTTCCAGGCGAAATTCTCTTGATAGCCGAGGGAGAAATTGGTCGGTAAGAGACTGAACTGGATGTTTCCGGCAGCGTTGAGTGCTTCGTTGTTTTTTTGTATCGATTCCATCAGAATTGTCTGCATCTCTATAAGCGTCCGCTTCTGTCGATACAGTTGAAGGAATACATCCACTTTTGCTCTCAGAATATCCGGATCGATGGGTTTGGGCAGGTAATCTACAGCACCTGAAGAATATCCTTTAAAAATGTTTTCCCGATCTTTACTGATAGCAGTAACGAAAATGATCGGGATGTTTTTGGTTTTCTCACTCATCTGCATCAGTTCGGCTGTTTCAAATCCATCCATCTCCGGCATCTGAACATCCAGCAGTACCAGAGCAAAATCTTCTTCTAACATCAGTCCCAGGGCTTGGTTGCCGGAAGTCGCCTTGACGATTTTCAGATCAGGATTCTCCAGCCAACCTTCCAGCGCCAGAAGATTTTCATCCCGATCGTCGACGATCAGGATGGGTACAATATCAGTTGGCGGTATTTTTTCATTCATAAATCCCCCCTGTTTTCCAATTTCATCGCCTTCTGCGGATTCCACACAATTCAGCAGTGTGGGATCTGCATTTTATCTTGTTAATGACTCCGGTCATTAACGCTGTTTCAGGTTACAAAGAAAAATGGTGATTTCTTCCAATGATAAAATAAGATCGGGCTTTGCAGCGGCAATAGCAGCCTTTGGCATGGTATCAACCTGCGCGGTTTCCGGGGTTTGAACAATAACCAATCCCCCTGCTGCCTTGATCTTGCTGGCGCCGTCACTGCCATCCTTGTTCGCCCCGGTTAAAACAATGCCGATCAGTTTTTCTCCATAAACATCCACTGCAGTTTCAAACAGCACATCAATGGACGGACGGGTATAATTCACCGGTTCGCTCGTGGACAGGGCGATGGTTCGATCCCATTCTATCAGCAGATGGTAATCCGGCGGAGCCATATACACAACCGCAGGCATTATGGTTTCTTTGTCTTCGGCCTGTTTAACCCGAATGCGGCTTATTTCATCCAGATGGCGTACCAGAAAATCATCGGATGTCTTATGAATATGATAAACGATGAAAATCGGCATGTTGAAATTTTTCGGCAGTCTTGGCAGAATAATTTTTAACGCATCCAGGCCGCCGGCTGAAACACCAACCACGACTGCCGTATACCCTCCGTTAATCGTCGCTGGCTTTTTTTCGATAAATTTTTTCATCAATTCTGACATCTTCAAAGTCCTCGGAGTATTTGGAAAACCTTAATGATTCCTTGCTTCCCAAACAAAGGAAACCGCCGGGCGGCAGGCTTTCTCTGAAAAGACCAAT
>CAYQKZ010000460.1:0-456 GCA_964418135.1 uncultured Desulfobacterales bacterium | reverse complement strand
CGATCGAAATAGATCAACACATTTCTGCAGATGATCAGATCCATTTCCCCAAAGGATGCGTCCGAAACAAGGTTGTGATCAGCGAAGACAACCGTTGCTCTTAAATTTTTATTCATGATGGCGGATTTGTTTCCCGCTGTGTAGTAGTCGGCAAAGGACTGACTCCCGCCGGCCTCCTGATAATTTACGGTATAATCTTTTATCTTTTCAACAGGGTAAATCCCATCTTTGGCTTTCTTTATAATATTTTCATTGAAGTCTGTGGCATAGATTTGTGTTTTATCAAGAAGATTCGCTTCTTTCAGCAGGATGGCCATGGAATAAACTTCCTCACCGGTGGAACAACCGGCATGCCAGATTTTGATATGGGGTATGTCCTTGAGTACCTGCAAAACAAACTCTCTGAGTGCCCGGTAAAATGGGGGGTCGCGGAACATTTCAGTAACAGTGATGGAA
>CAYQKZ010000459.1:0-2647 GCA_964418135.1 uncultured Desulfobacterales bacterium | reverse complement strand
GTATCGAAGACGTCAAAATCGGCGATACGATATGCAACCGTAACTTTCCGAAAGCCTTGAAACGCATCAGCGTCGATGAACCCACCGTATCCATGCAATTCGGTATCAACAACTCGCCTTTCAGCGGCAAAGAAGGCAAATATGTTCAGTCCAGCAGAATTCGGGAACGTCTGTTCAAGGAAACCCTGATGAATGTGGGGATCAAGGTCGAGGAAACTGAAAACAAGGAGATATTCACCGTCAAAGGCCGGGGGGAATTTCAAATGGCCATTCTTATCGAAACCATGCGGCGGGAAGGGTTCGAGCTGTGTGTGGGCCGGCCCAAAGTCATTTACAAATATAAAAACGGCAAACAGCTCGAACCCATCGAGCGGTTTTTTGTGGACTGCGATGAAAATTTTCTCGGTATTGTCACCGAAAAGCTGGCCAATCGGAAAGGAAAGATGATCAACCTTGTCAACAACGGCAAGGGCCGGGTCCGGATCGAATTCAGTGTTCCCTCACGATCTCTGATCGGATACCGTGATGAGTTTTTGACGGATACCAAAGGTACCGGCATCATGAATTCATATTTTTCCGGATACGAAGAATACCGCGGGGATTTCCCCACCCGTTTTACCGGCTCCATCGTTTCGGACAGACAGGGGGTGGCCGTGCCCTATGCCCTGTTCAATCTCGAACCCCGGGGTCAGCTCAGTGTCGTGGCCGGAACCCCGGTATATGAAGGCATGATCGTCGGTGAACACAATCGGGATAACGACATCAACGTCAACCCCTGCAAGGAAAAGAAACTGACCAATATGCGGGCGTCCGGAAAGGACGACCATGTCCTGCTCTCTCCAATCAAGCCCATGACCCTGGAGCGGGCCATTCATTTTATTCGGGACGATGAACTGGTCGAAGTCACCCCCAAATCCATCCGGCTGAGAAAAGACGTTCTGGATGCCCACAAACGGCATACGCTCCGGGCAGCCAAACTCAAAGAAACGGATTGACGAAACCCTGATTCAGTGTCCTGAGAAAGGAACGCTATGATGAAAAACAAATTTTTTTGCTTTAACCTGGCGTTTGTGCTGGCAGCCGTTTTCGCTTTTGCCGCACAGGTTTCGGGCTCGGACCGAGATGATTTTTCTTATGCGACACTGACTCAGGCGGCGGATTCATCCTCGGTGCCGACATCCGTTCCCTCACAAGACCCGATTGCCGATTTGAAAGTCAATGGTCAAGACGGCCCGATCACCGTCTCCACCTTCACTCCCGTCTCCGTGACTATCGGCCTTGCACCCGGAGACAAGTATGGGCGCAAGGCTGTCTGGTGGATTGTCTATACGTCATCATGGGGGGAATATTCTCTTACCGCGGATGGATGGACTCGCGGGGTGAAAGCTTTGTCCGTGTATCCACTCATTTTTCTGACTCCCATGGAAATCATGAGAGGATACTTGCCCGCTGGAGACTATGTCTTTCACTTCTTCCTGGAATGGGCACCCGCCGGCATTCTTGATTCACCGTATTCTTATGACGGAGTTCAGGTGCATGTAATCGAATCCATTTCGAATTCAATCATTACGCTGACTGCATCACCGCTGTCGCTGAAAGCCGACGGCACCAGCTCGTCCACGATTACCGCCACGATAAAAGATAAAAATGGATTGCCGGTCGCTGTCGGAACATCCGTCGGCTTTGCAACGAACCTATCTGTTTTCTCCAATAATTATCAGAACAAGTACACCACAACCACCGTTGATAAAAAAGGAACGGCAACGGCCAGTCTGCTTGCCGGACTGACACCGGGGACAGCAACGATCATCTGCACTTCAGGATATGCCACTGCTGTCATGAATATTGAAATTGGGTCTTCGACTGAATAATCGCACGGGATACCACGGCAGCAATCGCGTCAGACATGAGGGCATCAAGATGTGAATGGGTGAAATCAGATTTTATGTCAAGAGACACTGTTTCTAAGCCGTATGGCTGTATCAAACCGGTGGTTCAACAATGCGGCACAAGCCATCAGCCGGACGGATTCCGGTGTTTTTCGAAGCGAGCAGGCACGTCCGGCCGATTCCAGCATCCGGGTGTAATCCCCTGCCAGATAGGCTGCGACTGCTTGTTCCCGAAAGGAAACAGCATCATTTTCGATATCGGCCAGCCGCCCGATATCGGCCTTGCACCGGTGGCATTGACGATTTCCGGCATAGCGTGCTTTACAAACTGGGCAATGATTCATGGGCAGTTATCAGTGGGTAGTGGGTAGTGGGCAGTGGGCAGTCAGTGGTTCTTATCCGGCTGACCACTGACCACCGGCTACTGATAATTTTATCCTATATAGAAAAGAATCTCTTCAAGCTCCTTGGAAAGCGCTCTGGCATCGTCCAGACGATTATCTCCGGCGGCATCCTGAATGTCTTCCATGAGATTGACCATTTCATCACGATCTTCGGAAGATGCTTCGTTCAGCTTATCGGCGGCCTTGTCGAGAATCATCTGAATATCAGAGGGCAACGCGCTGCCGGAAACGCCACTTGCCGAGTCGGATTCAAAAGAATTCTCCGATTCGTTCCACATATCATCGACACGCTGACGGAATCGAGATATTTCATCAGCACTGGATCTGCCTATCGCGTTTTCGATGATGCCTTCG
>CAYQKZ010000458.1:0-2648 GCA_964418135.1 uncultured Desulfobacterales bacterium | reverse complement strand
TCGGAAAAGGGACCGAACTGGGCGCCAAAGCCAAAGCCTATATCGATAAAGGAGATCTGGTTCCGGATGAAATCACCATTCCCATGATTCTCGATCGTATGAAACAGGATGACTGCAAGAATGGATGGCTTTTAGACGGATTTCCGAGAAATAAAAACCAGGCTATTAAACTGGATGAAGCACTCAAGGCCGCGGGACTGGCTCTGGATATCGTTATCGAAATCATTCTGGATCGCGAAACAGCCAAAAATAGAATCATGGGGCGCCGTTTGTGTGTCAATGACAACAATCATCCGAATAACATTTATATTGATGCCATCATGCCCAAAGACGGCAAATGCCGGGTTTGCGGCGGCGATTTGAAAACCCGCGCCGACGATCAGGATGAAACCGCTATCGGTAAACGTCACGATATATATTACAACGCCACTGACGGTACGCTGGCCTCTGCCTATTACTTCAGAGATCAGGCAGCCGCTGGAAAAGGGATTCGTTATATTACGCTGGATGGAAAACCCAGCGTCAAAGAAGTAACCGACGAACTGATTTCCAAACTCTAATTTCTCACATTTTTCTGTCCCCCGATTTTTCAAATATTCGGATATTTTTTATTCGAATTTTCTTGAAAAAATATTGTTATTTAGATATTGTTGACAAATTAAATTGAAAATGAACCACCGCGATATCGAACGCAGGAACTCGGGTGGTAAAGAAGGGGGCGAAAAAGGTGAAGGAAATTCAGGTCAAGGTTTTTGATAACGATCTGGAAAAGGCCATGCGTATTTTGAAAAAAAAGATTCAGAACGATGGCCTTTTCAAGCGGCTCAAACTGAAAAAAAGTTATGAAAAACCAAGCGAATATAAACGGCGTAAACAACGTGAAGCCATCCGGAGACAACGTATTGCTGCTTCCAGAAGCAAGGCTTCAAGATAACCATTTCTACAACGAATAATTCATAAACCCGGCAAGATTCATTTTGCCGGGTTTTTTTATGCTTATGACAACAAATTCTTTTTCGACTTATTCGGATTGTTTGAAGTCCATGTATGGGCTTCGGCGCTTCGGCATAAAACTGGGGCTGTCGACCATTCAGAAGACTCTGTCCGAACTCGGCAACCCTCAGAACCAATTTTCGAGCATTCATGTGGCCGGAACGAATGGGAAAGGGTCTGTAGCCTCTTTTTTGGCTGCAATCCTCAAGGCATCCGGTTATAAGGTGGGGTTGTATACATCTCCGCATCTGGTTCGGTTCAACGAACGGATTTGCGTTAACAATCAGCAGATTTCAGATGATAACGTGGTTTCAGCCTACCAGGCGGTGATGGATGTCCATAGCGGTAACCGGGAGCCCACTTTTTTTGAATATGCTACGGCCATGGCGCTGTATGAGTTCGGTAGACAAACAGTGGACTGGGCGGTGGTGGAAACCGGAATGGGGGGGCGGTTGGATGCTACCAATATCCTGCAGCCCGTGATTTCCATCATTACAAATGTCTCACTGGAGCATCAGGGGTATCTGGGAAGAACGATTGCGGAAATTGCCGGAGAAAAAGGGGGAATCATTAAACGCAATACGCCGGTTGTCACTGCCGTTTCCCAGCCTTCAGCCATTTCTGTTCTTGAAAAATTGGCATCAGAACAGACAGCCCCACTCTTTCGGCTGAAAAAGGACTTCAAAGCTCGCAGACATGCCGATCACTCGTTTTCGTATTACGGTTTGGATCATGTTTGGCGTGGCATTACCACCAGCCTGACTGGAAGCTATCAGGTCGAGAATGCATCGCTGGTTCTGGCTGCCTGCGAGATTCTGATGCGGAACCATTCGAAGATTTCTATTGAGCATATTCAGAACGGGCTTGCCGATACCCGGTGGCCAGGACGTTTGGAAGTCGTTTCTGAAAATCCTAAAATCATTCTGGATGGCGCGCATAATCTGAATGCCGCCAAAGAGCTGGGTAAATATTTAAAGACTGAGCTTGCAGGCCGCAAAATAACGCTGATCATCGGTATTCTAGAGGATAAACCCTATACCGCCATTCTAGAAGCTCTGATTCCCCCATGTTCGCGTGTCATCCTGACACGCCCGAAAATTGACCGGGCACTGCCGGTAGACACGCTATTACCGATCGCGGCTGCAATGAAGGATGATGTCTGGAAGATTCCAGATGTTTCTGAAGCAATTGCATTTGCATCTGAAAATGCACAACCTGAAGAAGTGATCTGTGTGGCTGGATCGCTGTACGTTGTCGGAGAAGCCAAAGCTTTTCTAAATCCTTCAACAGAGAACGTACAGTACATGTAAGGCAATTCACATGGATGGACAGGATATACATGATAATAAAGGATACTGTCTATTCTATGTTTTTCATTATCCTGTCCATCCAGTATATCCATGTGAAAATATTTTACTGATCATGGTAGATTGTTTTTTTTGAGTTGCCTAACCTCTCAGATAAATAAGATAAATCTTATAGCAGGATTCATATGTCTTGACTTATTAGAACCGTTCATTTATTATTTCGATTAAATCAGTCCACATCTTTCCAATACCTATATTTTCGTATTTGCGCCCGTGGCCCAGGGGATAGGGCGTCAGCCTCCGGAGCTGAAGACCGCTGGTTCAAGTCCAGCCGGGCGTACCAATCTA
>CAYQKZ010000457.1:0-2657 GCA_964418135.1 uncultured Desulfobacterales bacterium | reverse complement strand
AGGGTATTTTATCCCACCCTTTCGTTCGGCAGCCCCCCGGTCTGTCTGTCATCGTCTGATCGCCCGAATGGCAGCCGCGCGTCGTTCGAGTTTGACAGCATCCTTCTCCCGATCTGTCGCCCGGTACAGCGCAGACAAGTTTTCCAGGCTCGTAGCCACATCGGGATGCTTCGGGCCGTGAGCTTTCTCCATGATCGCCAGCGAGCGCTTGCAGAGCGGTTCCGCCTCGCTGTATCGGCCCAGTGCATAAAAGAGTTCTGCAAGATGATTCAAGCTTGCCGCCACATTCAGATGCTTCATGCCGAGGGCTTTCTCCATGATCGCCAGTGAGCGATTGTAAAGCAGCTCTGCCTCGGCGTACCGTCCAACGGCTTTGTAGAGATCGGCAAGGTTGTTCAGGCACAACGCCACATCGGGATGATCGGGCCCAACTGTTTTCGTTGTGGCTTGATACGCTTTCATACCCACCACCTGTGCCCGATCATAACTGCCTGTCCGATAGAGTTCCATGAATTCCTGATTGAGGGTGTCTCTTTCGAATTCTTGTGCAGATTTCGACGTCGTGGTGACAACAGAATCGCTTTTTTGCGTCGCAATCGCTGGCATATCAGTTGATGATCCAGTCGGCCTATTTGATCCTGAGACAGGGGGTGATTTAGAGATTTTACCGTCCGGATTTCTTTTTTTATCTGTCGGTATGTTCTGTTCTTGTTCTGATTTTGCAGGTTCGCCCTGGCGCAATATCCAGTAAGACACAAAAGAAATCATCGTAAGGGCAACATTGGTCATGCCCTTACTTTCCAATGCTTCGGATAAAATAAAACCAATTATTATCCAAGAAACGATACATGTTCCAATTGCGACCAACTTGCCGATTGGACGACATAAAATGATATATCGAACAATTATCGACGGGATCAACCCAATACTCCACGTAATCATAAAACTGACAAATATTTTTGTGACATCGATTTCAAACATGATTGCATCTCATTGGGCAAAACGGCGAACCTGAGGGAATGCCAAAAAGCGCCTCCATTTGAACAGATACATGGCTTTTTCCACCTCATCGGATCGCCCAATCCAATAGGGCATCATGAAGGTTCGTTCGGGGAGGTTTTATTGAACCACAAAATCCGGTAGAAGCCGTCTCTTTCACCTCCTTAACAAATAATAACAGGTCGATATTGCTAAAAGGGCTATGTCTCTGTTTTCAGCGCGGCCAAGCCTTTTGTGAGTTCCATCAAGACCCCCAGTCCCTGCTGGATTTCCTTGTCGCCCATGGCTCCGATGACCCCCCAAAAGCCAACCGGCTGTGCCCGGCCGACATCCACCCGGGCAGGCAGATCTGCCACCCGGTCCAGGAGTTCGATTGCTGCTGGCGCGGTCAATTTTTTCAGGATACCGATCACCTGCACCAACCCATCGCCGATTTGCCGCATATCTTCAACAGAATACGTGGCACCAACTTTCTTCAGCACCTCCGTACCGACCGTGATCAGACGGAACACGCCGTTTTGCTCGAGAAGATCGACGTAGGAAATCAGTTGCGGTACGCTGGTTTTCAGCAGCGGCTCGGCAGTCAAGGCAAAATCAACCAGGTTTTTAAATTGATCCAGCGCAAAATTCAGGTTATTGATATTACGCATCAGTTTTTTGATTAAAAAAACCAGATCCTCCATTCGAAAATCGGCCTCGACATCAGCCAATTCAGTGATCAGCGCCGACACTGCCTCGCTGACCCGCGGGGCCAGTTCTTCACGCAACTCGCCTGCGGCTTTGGCAAACACCGTCAAGGGTTGAATCTGGCTTTCCAGATGGTCCAGGCGTTGTACAATCAATTCTTCATTTGTCATGGAGAGTACCTCCTTTATACAGACGGACGGATTTTTCCGGCCAGGTTCATTTGCGGTTCCAGGGGCAAATCCAGCCCTTTCATCATCAAATTCCAGTAAACCCAGCGAAACATCATTTTGCCCCAATAATTGCTGAGACTTTCCTGAAGCAGGCTGAAGGGGCCCATACCCGGAAATGGAAAACTGCCAGACAAAGGCTCGACCGCATAGTTGAAGTCGAGCAGAATCGCTTTTTCAAAACCGGATGCCAGAAAGCAGGTGGCATGTCCGTCAAATTTGGGCAGGGGTGCATGCCCGTCGATTTCACGCACCAGATTCTCGACCACGGTGTAGGCCATGTAATGGGCCACGGAACCGGCCTTGGAAGTGGGAACATTGGTCGTGTCTCCGATGACATAGATCCGATCAAAATTGCCGGATTTAAGTGTATGCTTGTCTGTGGGCACAAATCCCACGGGGTCGCTGATGTTCGAATCGATCAGGGCTTTGGCGCCCATGTTGGGCGGGATGGCCACAAGCAGGTCGTAGCCGACTTTTTGCCCTTTGTGGGACTCGATGGTTTTTTCTGCGGCATTGACCTGATCCAGATCAAAAAAAGGTGTTACCTTGATGTTTTTCTTTTCAGCCACACTTGCCAGGGCTTTGGCCGCCACTGGCTTGGTGAAAACATTGTCGAGCGGTGTGACAAATTCGATATCGACTTTGTCACGAACCCCGTTTACGGTAAAGAACCAATCCGCCATGAACACGAATTCGAGGGGTGCGATGGGGCATTTATAGGGAACTTCGGCAATATTGAGA
>CAYQKZ010000456.1:0-2659 GCA_964418135.1 uncultured Desulfobacterales bacterium | reverse complement strand
TCAACGGCAGGGGAATTGCGTCAACTGAATTCCAGTGATCACCGTATTCACGGTTCAGCGCGGCCATATCTTCATAATGCGCAGCAAGCCAGCCGTGCCACCATTTTTTTGCATAGCGGGTGTACTGGGTGACCTCATAACTGCGGGTTTCCTCCATATATTCCAGAAAACCGCACCGTTCGGCGCTGAAAGGTTCGCTGAAAGGCCCCAGATTGATTCCGATCAGATTCGGAAGCCCGCCATAGTGCTGGGCATAATAGCGGGTCTCTTCCTCCATCCATTCGGCATAACCGTCTTTTCCGACCGTGGTCAGAAAATATGCGTCGGTTGCCTTACCGTTTGGCAATCTGCCCCGCTCGTTCAGTATCCGGTTATAGAGGTAGTAGGGGCGGTTGCCGCTGCGGTCCGGCAACTTTGCAGCATCGATCCGGGTGAAGATTAAACTCAGACCCCGGCGGTTGATCTCGTTAAGGATCGCATCCAGAGCGGATTGCGAAGCAGCGTCTTCCCAGACATGGGCCGGCGGCACGACATTGATGACCTTGGCCCCGGCTCGCTCGGCAATAGCTACCAGAGCGCAGCCCTCGGAGGCGTTTTTGATAAAGTCGAAGTGCAGGACAAAACCCGGTTTCGGGGATTCGGCCATTGCACTTTCCTGGGAAAGCAGCAGAAACAAACATAAACAGCCTGTCATGAATCGGAATATCATCGAAATGGCAACCATACCATCCTTTGCCGGCAAACCATATCTGCCGGAATTTCAAAAAAAGAGACCAACTGTAGAATACGGGATGATCTATCCAGATTGTCTTTCTTAGACAAACTGCAAAAACCGTAACCGTCTGGTTGTTTTCATACACGGATTCAGATTAGAATGAATTTTCGGCATGAATTTTAATGTTGGATATGAAATATGTCAAACAATATAGGCTTTCAGAAAATTCATTTATTCTTGGTGTTTCGTGGTTATCGGTTTTAAAGGATAAAAAGCGACAAAACAGTTGTTCGTTGAAGAAACCTTGAAATGAAATTTCATAAGACTTTTTCATGGGATTTTGTTATCATTCGATTACATGAGCGCTTGAAACAGCAATGATTGCCCGTAACCGTCCATACCGAATCTCTCCGGATTTTTCGATAACCCATTCCCAGAAAGGAATCGTTCATAATGAGCATTGATCCCAACAAAGTCATCTATTCGATGATTGGTGTCAGTAAATTTTATCAGAAAAAGCCAATTTTAAAGGATATCTATCTATCCTATTTTTATGGCGCCAAAATCGGCGTTCTGGGCCTGAACGGCTCCGGTAAAAGCACCCTGCTGCGCATTCTGGCCGGAGTGGATACCGAATTCAACGGAAAAACCATTCTTACACCCGGCCATACCATCGGATATCTCGAACAGGAGCCTCGACTGGACCCTGCCAAAACCGTTCGGGAAATTGTCGAACAGGGAGTTCAGTCCACGGTTGACTTGCTGAAAGAATACAATGATATCAATGAAAAATTCGCGGAACCGCTTTCCGATGACGACATGAACAAATTGATCGAACGCCAGGGAGAGGTTCAGGAAAGCCTGGATCATCTGGAAGCATGGGATCTGGATTCCCGCCTTGAAATGGCCATGGATGCGCTGCGATGCCCGCCCGGAGATACCCTGGTCGAAGTACTCTCTGGCGGAGAAAAGCGCCGGGTGGGGCTGTGCCGGCTGTTGCTTCAAAAACCCGATATTCTGCTTCTGGATGAACCCACCAACCATCTCGATGCCGAAACCGTCGCCTGGCTGGAACACCATCTTCAGAACTATGCCGGCACCATCATTGCCGTCACCCACGACCGGTATTTTCTCGACAATGTCGCCGGATGGATTCTGGAATTGGATCGGGGTCAGGGCATCCCATGGAAAGGCAATTACTCCTCCTGGCTCGAGCAGAAACAGCAGCGGCTCAAAAATGAGGAAAAATCCGAATCCGAACGTCAGAAAACCCTCCAGCGGGAACTGGAATGGATTCGCATGAGCCCCAAGGCCAGACAGTCCAAATCCAAAGCCCGTATTCACAGCTATGAAGATCTTTTGAAACAGGATGTCGACAGCCAGGTTCGGGAGCTGGAAATCTATATTCCGCCCGGACCCCGGCTTGGGGATGTCGTCATTCAGGCGGAAGGCGTTTCCAAAGCCTACGACAGCCGGATTCTGGTCGAAGACATGACGTTTTCACTGCCGCCAGGCGGCATTGTGGGTGTCATCGGTCCCAACGGCGCCGGCAAGACCACCCTCTTTCGCATGATCACAGCGCAGGAAAAACCGGACGCCGGGGCCATTCACATCGGCCAGACCGTTCAACTGGCCTATGTGGATCAAAGCCGGGATGTGCTGGATGCCAACAAAACGATCTGGGAAATCATTTCCGAAGGCAAAGACGTGATCGATCTCGGGAACCGTCAGGTCAATTCCCGGGCCTATGTATCCCGATTCAATTTTTCGGGTACGGATCAGCAGAAGAAAGTGAGTCTGCTGTCCGGCGGGGAACGCAACCGGGTGCATCTGGCCCTGATGCTGAAGCAGGCAGCCAATGTTCTTTTGCTCGATGAACCGACCAATGACCTGGATGTCAATACGCTCCGGGCACTGGAGCAGGCTCTGGAAAATTTTGCCGGA
>CAYQKZ010000455.1:0-2659 GCA_964418135.1 uncultured Desulfobacterales bacterium | reverse complement strand
ACCGGCCGTCTCGATTTCGAAAACGGAATCGCTCCAGCTCGCTGCCGCCTTCGATGGTGCGACTGAAGGACAGTATGACCCGTTCCCGGTCATCGGGATGAATATAATCGAACGCATTGTGACCAGTCAGTTCGTCCTTATCATAACCGAGAATTTTCTGGTAAGAGGGAGTCACGAATTTTACGACACCGTTCATATCGAAAACGGCTACGATATCACCCATATTATCTAAAATGGTTTTCAGCATGATGGTTCCCCGGAATTGATTCGCCCATATCGATGGTCTGTTAAATCTGTTCAAAGTCGGAACTACTCGATATAGCTTCTTAACAGCGGCGACGAAACCTATGACAAACAGCCGATCTGGAAGCTGGCATTGGAAGTATCACACATTGGCACCGATTCGGCAATATCCCTATTGTCCGAATTTTGGGGAAACTATCGTTCACGCAATTGTCCGTTTTCGGACGACCTGTTCCATCCAGCACAATCAGAACTGACATGCTAATTATCTAATTATCTAATTTTGTTGGGATAACGATGGTGGCAAGCTTTATGCACAATCTACGGGATATGTCATCGTCAATAAGTACTTCTGTCCGAAAGCGGACCATCAGACTCTGGATCGTGTCGGATCGAATTCAATCACCCAAACAATTTTATCACTCAATACAGGAGGACATCATGACGGATCATATGCAAAAGCAGCAATGGATCGACCTTGCCACCAAACAGTTGAAGGGGAAATCTCCGGACACCTTGAACTGGATGACCCCGGAAGGCATTCTGGTCAAACCGCTTTATACAGCCGAAGACCTCGAAGGAATGGAACATGTCAATACCCTTCCGGGACTTGCGCCGTTTATCCGGGGACCCATGTCCACCATGTACGCCGGACGTCCCTGGACCATCCGTCAGTATGCGGGATTTTCCACTGCCAGAGAGTCCAACGAATTCTATCGAAAAAATCTGGCCGCCGGACAAAAAGGGCTGTCGGTTGCCTTCTACCTGGCCACCCACCGCGGGTACGACTCGGATCATCCCCGTGTTGTCGGTGATATCGGTAAGGCCGGCGTGGCCGTGGATTCGGTCGAAGACATGAAAATTCTCTTCGATCAGATTCCCCTGGACGAGATGTCCGTCTCGATGACCATGAACGGTGCGGTGCTGCCGATCCTGGCCGGATATATCGTGGCGGCCGAAGAGCAGGGGGTATCCCAGGAAAAACTGACGGGCACCATCCAGAACGACATTCTAAAAGAATATCTGACCCGCAACACCTATATCTATCCGCCCACCCCTTCCATGCGGATCGTATCGGATATCATCGCCTACTGTTCCAAACACATGCCCAAATTCAACACGGTCAGCATCAGCGGATATCACATGATGGAAGCGGGCGCCAACTCGGTGCTGCAAACCGCATTCACCCTGGCCGACGGCCTCGAGTATGTCAAGGCGGCTCTGGCAACAGGCATGGACATCGATACCTTTGCGCCGAGACTGTCGTTTTTCTTTGGCATCGGCATGAATTTTTTCATGGATATCGCCATGCTGAGAGCGGCCCGGTTTTTGTGGCATGAACTGATCAAACCGTTCAATCCGAAAAATCCCCAATCCCTCATGCTGCGAACCCACTGCCAGACATCGGGGTGGAGTCTGACGCAGCAGGACCCCTACAACAACATCATCCGGACAACCCTGGAATGTCTGTCGGCTGCGCTGGGCGGCACCCAGTCTCTGCATACCAATTCCTTCGACGAGGCGGTCGGGCTTCCCACCAATTTTTCCGCCCGGATCGCCCGAAACACCCAGATCATCGTTCAGGAAGAATCCCAGATATGCCATGTCGTGGATCCGCTGGCCGGCTCTTATTATGTGGAGGCTCTCACAGACGGTATTATTAATGAAGCCCGCAAGATCATCGATGAAGTACAGAAGCTGGGCGGCATGGCCAAGGCCATCGAAACCGGCATGCCCAAACTGCGCGTCGAAGAATCGGCGGCCCGGAAACAGGCCCGGATCGATCAGGGGCTGGATGTGATTGTCGGTGTCAACAAATACAAGATCGAGGAAAAACCTCTGGAAGATGTCCGCGAAGTGACGGATGCCGTGCGGGTCGAACAGATCGCCCGCCTGAAAGAGCTCAAGGCCAAACGCAATACGGAAGCGGTTCAGCAGGCACTGGATCACATCACCCGCTGTGCGCAAAGCAACGGTAATCTCCTTGAAGCCAGTATTGCGGCCATGCGGCTTCGGGCAACGGTGGGGGAGGTCTCGGATGCCATGGAAAAAGTATACGGCCGTTTTGTGGCCACCACCCAGTGTATTTCCGGTGTGTACGCTTCGGAATACGGCAACAACACCGGCGTGATCGACGCCATTCGAAAACGCTGCCAGGATTTTTCCGCCAAAGAAGGCCGCAGACCGCGCATCCTTCTGACCAAAATGGGTCAGGACGGGCACGATCGCGGGGTCAAGGTCGTGGCAACGGCTTTTGCGGACCTGGGATTCGACGTGGATATCAGCCCGATGTTCCAGACCCCCGAAGAAGCCGCCAAAATGGCCATCGAAAACGATGTGCATCTGGTAGGGGTTTCCAGTCTGGCCGCCGGACACAAGACGCTGGTGCCTCAGCTCATCGCCGCATTGAAGGCCG
>CAYQKZ010000454.1:0-2673 GCA_964418135.1 uncultured Desulfobacterales bacterium | reverse complement strand
CTGGAGTTATCCTTTTTCATAATTCATTCTTGGAGTACGGTATTTTTTTTACTGGAAACCGCCCTACTGCTTCGACAATCAGGGGTTTCGGGTGTTTGAGGTGATAAACCTCTAGGGGGGCGCTCTTTTGTATTTACATTTAATCACATCGTCGCCGGTGCAACAACATCCGACAGCACGGCAAACTATTCCTCTGCTTTCCACAATCCGTATTTCTCGAGCTTGCGACGGAATGTGTTGTAGCTCATATCAAGCATCTCGGCTGTCTTCATTTTTTTACCGTCGCAAAAACGCAGAGCCTGTTCGATAGACCAGCGTTCACGATCGACCATGTTGCAAGGAAACGGCGGCGGCGGATTTTCGATGCCAGTAGTAAATACGGGTTGATGCACGGCGTCACCGGCGGACACTGCAATGTTTGCACCGATAATAACGGTATCGGCGTTAAGTACGGCACGACGAATAATGCTTTTCAGTTGCCTGATGTTGCCGGGCCACGGCATTCCGGGAAGGGCTGCTTCGGCATCATTCGCCAGCAAAGGCAGATCACGGCCCAACTCGTCGCATGTTTCCCGCAGAAATTTATGTGCCAGCGGCAGGATGGCTTCCGGCATCTGCCGAAGAGACGGCAGAGTGATCGTGATATCGGCCAACCGATAATAAAGGTCTTCCCGGAAGCGACCGGCTTCGACCTCTTCCTTCAAATCTAGGTTGCTGGCCGATATGATGCGGACATCATGCTGTTTTTCAACATTACTCCCGACCGGTGTGAAGCTTTTCTGTTCCACCATACGCAGCAACTTGGCCTGCACACCGGCATGGCAGGATTCAATGTCATCCAGAAAAAGCGTGCCGCTTTCGGCCGCCTCCACCAGGCCAGCACGGGACCGGTCAGCGCCGGTGAAGGCTCCCTTGAGATGCCCGAAAAGCAGACTATCGGCCAGATGGGTCGGCACGGTACTCAACTGAATGGTGACAAAAGGCTTGTCGCGGCGAGGGCTCAGTGAATGGATGATACTTGCCAGACGCGATTTTCCCGTTCCGGTCTCTCCATGCAGCAGAACGTTGTATATTGTCGGTGCCACCCGAACGACCTGTTCCGCCACTGCCTGCTGGAGTGGATGCACACCGATCTGACCGTCCACCAACGCTGACAGTTCGCTGGAGAGCGTACCCACCTGACGCCGAAGCAAAACCGGCTCCGCAGCTCGGGTAAGCCCGGTGATCAATTCTTTTACCACCACTGGCTTGCGAACAAATGCCGCTACTTGTAGTTCTATGGCCTTGAGCAGGTAGTCTGTTTCGGTGAAGGCGGTACAGAAAACAATCGGGGTATTCGGAGAAGATTTCTTCAGACAGGTCGCCAGCTCGATACCGTCCATGATCGGCATGCGAATATCTGTGATGACCATATCCGGCTTTTCACGGTCGAACAGGGCCAGGGCCTGCCTGCCTTCGGCAGCCTGATAGACGTTACGGAAGTACAATTCCAGAAACGCGGCGGTTTCGCGCCGCAGGTCGTTTTCATCCTCGACAATCAGAATGGTCAACTGTTTAAGATCGGTCATGATTGATTCCTTAAAGGCAGTTCAATTCTAAAGATGGCGCCGTTCGGACTTTCAATGAGGAACAACCTCCCATCGAGGCGATCCTCCACGATCATGCGGGATATGTACAGGCCGATTCCAGTACCTTCGCTCTCATCCTTGGTGGTGAAATACGGGTCGAATATCCGGTCGCTGAATTCAGCGGAGATTCCGCATCCGTTGTCTTTGATATCGATAATCATGCTGTCGCTCTCCCGAACCGAAATATCGATGACAATGCGCCCGACTTCCGGTTGGCCTTCGGTTTTCTTTCGATTGAGAATGGCGTCGCTGCTGTTGCTGAGCAGGTTCAAGATAACCTGCATGAACTCATTGGGAAAACCCAGGGTCTGCAGAGAGTCGAAACCCTGGAATTGCTTATCGATTTCTATCCCCCTGCTGGCGAACTGAGGCTCGATCAGCCGCAAGGCATCTAAAATGCGGCGGGTGGGGGAAAACAGCACCTTCTTCTTATCGATGCGATAGAAACTGCGAAAATCCTCGATGGTGTCGGACATGTGCATGATCTGTTGCATGGCACTGGCCACAAACTCATCGAGATATTCCTGCGTAAGGCTCTGCATGGTTCCGACTGCATGCGCGCGCTGTACGATCATCCCCAGCGTACTCAGGGGCTGACGCCACTGATGGGAGATCGCCGCGATCATCTCCCCCATGGCGGCGCGACGCACGTTGTTGGCCAGGAGCCGTTCCTGCCTGATGCGGCGATTCGTTTCCTCCTCCACCCGATTCAGCAGGATCTGATTGAAATTCTGGATTTCCTGTTCGGCCTGTTTGCGTTCGGTGATGTCGTGCATTACAACCAGTCGCCCGATAAGTCGCCCCCAATGATCATTGATTGGCGAAACACTTACCTCCAGATAGCGTTGCTGTGCATCATTCATCGCAAGTTCGGCCCGCATCGTTTGCGTATCCTTGAAATGAGCATCCCAATCCGGCCATGCGGCCAGGATATCCGGCACGTGACGGCCGAAACATTGCTGATCCGAAATGCCGATGAGTCGCTCGACGGCCGGGTTGCAGTCAATCACCCGGTCATTTGCATCCAGAACCAGCATTCCTTCCG
>CAYQKZ010000453.1:0-2678 GCA_964418135.1 uncultured Desulfobacterales bacterium | reverse complement strand
TGACGTGCAGGTTACCCAGGCCTCGCCCGAGCTGCCATCCAACCCGACTCTTGATTTCACGGTCGTAGCTGCTGTATCCAATACAATTGTCCACGATTCCAGATAAACGGGATCATCTCCAAGAGATAATGAAGTTTGTATGACATGAATAGGTTTAACCACACCCGTCTCAAACGCGACCATTCCCGCATCGGAATTTATTCTGCTAGATGCGTAAACGTAGCCTGTCAGTGACAGTATGATCAACGCCTCGATTATCGAGGCCATTGTAACTACCCATCTAATCAGCATTTTTTGCCAATGATCCTCAAAACATTTTTGGCCGGCCCTACCCGGTCAGGAAAATACCCTTCTGCTTTTTTCGAAAGGATTTTCTGAGATCAAGAAATTGAACGACGAAGTTTGGAATCCTGGCATCACCTAAACATGTCGTGTTTTTCCCACCGAATTATTTATCCCCTTTATTCAGGATAAAGAAAACATTTTTGTTTTCTACCTCAGTTTGTTGATTCTTGATCAACAAAAAACGCTGAATGACGGTCTGACACCTAAAACAACCGGAGCTGCTCTGGAATAGCTTGCCCGGCATCATCCGCGGCGGCGATCTAAAATTCACAATTTGTGGTTACATTTCCGCCAAGGCAGATATCCGTGCCGTCAGAACCATCAATCGTGTCATTCCCGCCGCCTCCAAGAATACAATCATTCCCGCCGCCACCGTTTAAAATATCATCACCGGAAGTCCCAATTATTAACTCGTTTGCCCCGGAGCCGGTAACCACGGAACCGGTGAGCAAAGTGGAAACATAAATGCCATTACATTGATCCGGCGCCAAATCATTCACCCTGATATTTTCGGTATGAACGCCTGTTTTTCCTCCATCAGGAATATCGAGGCTGACCGCCTGAACGACCAAAATCGATGTTAAGAAAACAAAAAATATGATGATGAGGATAATTTGTGTGGAGGTTTTAATAAATCTGGTAAACATGGCGGTATTCTCCCTGCAAAAATATAGGTTTGTTACTTCCGGCTTGAAATAAAACGATACGAAATATCTCCAACCCGTACCGTGTAGAAAACCATATCGCTCTTTCTGGTGCGCAATATTACTGTGTGGTTGTATATTGCCAATTTTGCCAGCTCATCAATGGTATCGAATTCAATCACCGGGGCGATTTTTAAAATAAAGTCGGAACTGTCAATCACCAGTGCTCCAAACTGAAGTTCTATTTTTTTATCGATATCCGAATTCATCAGGTTGATCATTCCGAATAAAAGTACCCCAAGAAAAGTTCCAGATAAAACCAGCAGGGCGACACTCAATAACCGACTGGTCTGAACCTTCATGGGCAGTCCAAACAGTTCGATCGTTGAGAAATTAAGTTCTTCACTTTCCAGGGCTCCCTTCTCGATCATGGAAAATGGACCCGTTTCAGAATTGGTCGGGCTCACATATAAATTCAAATGCTCAAAGACGAATTCCAATTTTGAGACCATGTAGTCATGCAGCCTATTTCCCTGAAGCAGCCCATTGATCTCCACCGCTGCAACAATATCCATGGAATAGCTCCCGAGCTTCAGGCCGGTTTTCTCTTCCGTCGTGTCGATCATGCTTCTAATTTGGCAGAGATCAATAGAACTGGTCGTGGTTAAATTGTTGCCTGAAAAACCTGTTGCCGCCGATACCGGAATGGTCTTGGTCCAGCCGCTTTTTTTATCGTACACTTTCACATAGGTTTGGTAGGTCCCTATGACACCTTCCAGTCCTTCCCCGGTGATCGTATAAGAATAAGAAACATTCAATATACAGGTCAACTGGGTGAAGATCGGGTCTCCGGTTTTCGCCGCATCAGAATCATAAATGCCCGATTCCGCTGAAGCCGTATATGAAAAATCCCCGGTCTGTATATAGGGGATCGGAGCAGCTTTCTCATAGACGGATTTTGAAAAGCTCCAAATTAGAAACCCCAGGCATAATACAAAAATAACCACCAGCACGACAATTAGAAACTCCATCAATTTAGAATTATTGTAGGCGGAGGTTTCGACCCCATTCGTACTTTTTAAAGGATTGGTAGTTTTCAAGCGCATCTCGTTTTTTATCTGGGGAGGATTTTTCGACTGGCTGAATGTCAGGATGATAAATAAAACCATGATACCGACAACAAGTGTAAAAAAAAGCGGTTGTCTAATGGCGGCGATCAGATTTCCAAGCAAGGGTGCCCGGAACCAGACTTTTCCCAAAATATCCGGGTTTGTAGACGAATAAACATCCGGGTCACGGTTATTATCCCCTTTTGTTATATACTGCCCGTTTGCGCTGCTTATGATCCTGTGTACAATGATCGCATGGATATTTGGGTCCAAAAAACCAATAATTTCTCCAACCTGGTAAGCCTGGGATGAATGCAACAGCACCAAATCACCCGAATGGAGTGTTGGCAGCATACTCTTTCCAATTACCATCGCGTAGCGGGTGCTGCCGCCCAACTCCGGAGGGGCTAATAATATCCAGACCAGAATACTCAGCGCGAATGTAATGCTTGCTTTGATGCTTTTCGATAGACTGGAAGAATTACCCATGTAAAAAAGGACCTTCACCCTGCGGCATTATGTCAATTTTTTTCTGGAAACCGCAGGGGTTCGGAAAATGGCTATGACATTCAACAATTAT
>CAYQKZ010000452.1:0-2679 GCA_964418135.1 uncultured Desulfobacterales bacterium | reverse complement strand
ATCCCCGCCTTTTGCACCATGGAGTTGGCGGAAATAAAAAAATTCTGATGAATTTTCTGAAGGGCCCGCATGTAGGCTTTGGGGGCAATCACATATCCCAGCCTGAGACCGGTCATGGCATAGAGTTTCGAAAAACCGTTCAACACGAAAGCGTTGTCGGTAAATTCCAGAATGGAATGCTCTTTTCCTTCATACACCAGACCGTGATAGATTTCGTCTGAAACAATGCAGGGAGAAAATTCAGCGATTTTTTTCATCAGGTCGGCAGACAGCAGATTGCCTGTGGGATTGGAAGGCGAATTGATAAATATCGCACGGGTTCTGTCGGTGATTTTTTCCCCGATCGCTTCGGGCCGGTATTGAAATCCGTCTTCTTCATAAACCGGAACCCGCACTGGTACCCCCTGCACGAACTGAATGAAGTTGGGGTAACAGGCATAATGGGGATCGGATATGATCACTTCATCTGCGGGCTCTAAAAGTGCTGAAAACACCATGAACATCACCGGGGATGTTCCCGAGGAGACCAGTATCTGATCCGGCTCCACCTTCACCCGGTAGGTGGTGTCGTAATATTCACAGATGGCCTCCCGCAGTTCCAGCATCCCGAGACTGTGGGTGTAGTGGGTAAAGCCGTCCGCAAGCGCCTGGCAGGCAGCTTCCTTGACACATGCCGGCGTATTGAAATCCGGCTCCCCGACTTCGAGGTGAATGATGTGCCGGCCCTGGCATTCCATTTCGCAGGCTTTTTCAAGAACATCCATTACGATAAACGACGTCATTTCCTGAGTACGCTTTGAAATCATGGGGATTGGGGTCTTTCTTGTCAGCAATTGTTATCGTCTAAAAAAAGAGTTGTTGCATCTTTACTCAGCCGTTGCTGCGGTGTCCTGAAGCAATAAGTGGCTCATGTAGACTTCGATACGTTCCAGGGCTTCTTTTTCGGATGAAACGTATTTGACGGACTCCCGGAACCTGCTGCTGTCGGCAAGCCCCCGAACAAACCATCCCAGCCGGCTTCGCATCATCAGACAGGCGGTTTTCTCACCCAGATAAATCATCGAAGCGTGAACATATCGTATCATCAAATCCCGGCGTCTGGCAATATTTACCGTGGGAGCCGGCAAGGAATTCAACCGGGCATCGATCTGTGCAAAAATCCAGGGATTGGCCATGGCATGTCGGCCCACCATGACCGCATCGCAGCGCGTCTGGTCAAACATGTTAAGCGCATCTTCCGGCGAGGTGATATCGCCGTTGCCGATAACGGGAATAGACACCGCCTGTTTGACGGCGGCGATGACAGACCAATCCGCATTCCCCTGAAACATCTGCTGGGCGGTTCGGGGATGAACGGCAATGGCATCCACGCCGGATGCTTCGGCCATTCGGGCGATGTCCTGTGCCTGTTTTCCGGAGTGATCCCATCCGGAACGGATCTTGATGGTCAACGGAATGCGGATGGCGTTTCGAACTGCGCCAAGAACGGCCTCCGCCTTGAAGATATCGCGCATCAGGGCTGCACCGGAACCGGTTCGAAGCACTTTTTTTACCGAGCACCCAAAATTGATATCCAGGATATCGGCACCCGATGCCTCGACCAGGGCAGCCGCCTCTGCCATGATAAATGGATCAGAGCCAAATATCTGAACGGAAAGCGGCTTTTCTTCCGCCGTACTTTCCAGCATGGTGTGGGTTTTGCCGGATCGATAGACCAGACCGTTTGAACTGATCATCTCTGAGCAGACCAGTCCGCAGCCGTTTTCCTTGGCGATCAGCCGAAACGGCAGGTTGGTAATGCCGGCCAAAGGCGCCAGTACTGTTGGGCTTGAGAGGGTGATATTTCCGATTTTCATAACATCCGATTGGGTTGATTCTCCGAAATTATCAGAAAAAATAATCTACCATGATTCATTAAAATTTATCGGCCGCAATTTGGGGGGCCGCTAGGGTTGGGCCAGCCAATTTGCAATCATTTTTGTGCGCCCGACAAGAAACTTTAGCGAAGCATCGTTTTGCTGGTGCTTTTTCATGGTGTGCCCATGTCGGCGCAGCACATCGACAAAACGAAGCGGATAGCAGAAGTAAATTTTTATAGAATCTATCGGCACTGAATACTGTGAAGCGATAATGGCCTTGGGAAGAAAAATCCGCTGCCAAAAAATCCGGATCTTACTCCAGATGCTTTTACTTTCCAGAAGTTCCGCAAAAGGGGCTGGGATCGAGACGGCAAGGTTACTGTCTGTAAAAACCCGGGCGCGGGAGGTATCAAGTATGGCTTTCGTTACATCCGATGGTCGCAGACTGTCCATGATTTCGGCGGGAACAACTGCACCCGCCAGTTCTGTTGCCAGTTGCAGCGCCAGGTATGTGCCCCGCTGCCAGCCCCAGTGGGCAGCCTGCTTTGTGATAGTTTGCCAGTCAAGGATAGAACCGAAGTGAGCGATCGTTTCCGCAATGTCGCAGGAGGGTCGCAGGCCGAAAGCGAACTGGTGCTGGTAGGATGTGTGCAGGCAAAGGTGGAGCAGCAGGTCTTCGGGTGAAAGGGTCAGCGCCTCACAGCCGGCGAGATGAACCGGAACGGCACGCTCCCACAAGCCGGCAGGGTCGATGCTGTAGCTTTCATCCGGACACGTCAGATTCCAGTGAATTTCAAAGCCTGCCTGCCCATTTTTAATC
>CAYQKZ010000451.1:1564-2680 GCA_964418135.1 uncultured Desulfobacterales bacterium | reverse complement strand
GTCGAACGTCCTCCGGCGGTTTGAAAAGTTACAAATGACGGAAAAAGCGTTCTGACCCCGTGAACCCGCGACTGTCCGAGCCAGTCGAATCGGTCTATTCCATCCGTCAATTTCACGGTCGGCAGATCACCAGACCGACCGATGAGAGGTGGCGGCCAAGCCGCGAGAATCTGTCTCGGCACCTGGAGCGGTTCGCAGAGAATTTTTGACAGGTTCCAAGGATTGGAAAATTGTGTGCCCGAGCTTCCACCCATTGGAAGAATCCGGTAGAAAAGTTTCCAATCTTTGGAAAATCGCGCTGGGCAGAGCCGGGGCCAGACAGGATAGGATCGATCTAAATGGATAATAACAAGGAAACGGAACGGGCGGATCTTCATAAAGCCATTTGGCGCATTGCCAATGATGTGCGCGGCGCAGTGGATGGCTGGGATTTTAAGCAGTACGTACTCGGTGCTCTGTTTTACCGCTTTATCAGTGAGAACTTTGCCAGCTACATCGAAGCCGATGATGACCGCATCAACTATGCGGAGCTGGGCGATGAAGTCATCACCCCAGAAATCAAAGATGATGCCGTTAAAACCAAGGGTTACTTCATCTATCCCAGCCAACTGTTCGTCAATGTCGTCAAAGGAGCAAATAGCAACGACAGCCTGAATACGGACCTGGCTGCCATATTTTCTGCCATTGAAAGCTCCGCCAACGGCTATCCATCGGAAGTGGACATTAAAGGTCTGTTTGCAGATTTTGATACCACCAGCAACCGCCTCGGAAACATCGTTGCCGACAAAAATAGTCGCTTGGCAGCTGTTCTCAAAGGGGTGGCAGGGTTGAACTTTCGTGATTTTCATGGCAGCCGGATCGACCTGTTTGGTGATGCCTATGAGTTTCTCATCTCCAACTATGCCGCCAATGCGGGTAAATCAGGTGGTGAGTTTTTCACCCCGCAACATGTTTCCAAGCTGATCGCCCAACTGGCCATGCATAAGCAAACCAGCGTCAATAAAATCTATGACCCGGCGTGTGGGTCTGGTTCGCTGCTGCTGCAGGCCAAAAAACACTTTGATGCCCATGTTATCGAAGACGGATTTTTTGGTCAGGAGATCAACCACACCACCT
>CAYQKZ010000451.1:0-1554 GCA_964418135.1 uncultured Desulfobacterales bacterium | reverse complement strand
CAACTATGACAAGTTCAACATCCAGCTGGGCAACACCCTGATCGAACCGCACTTTGGTGATGACAAGCCCTTTGATGCCATTGTCTCCAATCCGCCTTACTCACTAAGTTGGATAGGCTCGGACGACCCGACGCTGATTAACGACGAACGCTTTGCCCCGGCCGGTGTGCTCGCACCAAAATCCAAGGCTGATTTTGCCTTTGTGCTCCATGCCTTGAACTATCTTTCTAGCAAAGGCCGTGCGGCGATTGTCTGCTTTCCCGGTATTTTTTACCGTGGCGGTGCCGAGCAAAAAATTCGCCAATATCTAGTGGATAACAACTACATCGAAACCATAATTTCGCTGGCACCCAACCTGTTTTTTGGCACCACCATTGCGGTGACTATTCTGGTGCTGTCTAAGCATAAAACGAATACCACCACCCAGTTCATCGATGCCAGCGGCCTGTTTAAAAAAGAGACTAACAACAATGTACTCACCGATAATGAGGATGAGAAAAACCCGGGGCATATTCAGCAAATCATGCGGGCTTTCGATAGCAAAGACAATGTGGCTCACTTTGCCCGCTCGGTGGATTACGATGAAATAGCGAAAGAAAAAGACTACAACCTCTCAGTCAGCAGCTACGTTGAAGCCAAAGACAACCGTGAAATCGTGGATATCTCCCAGCTTAATGCCGAGCTTAAAATTACTGTCGCCAAGATCGACCGGCTCCGTGCGGATATTGATGCCATCGTGACGGAGATTGAAGGAGGCGATGAATGAGCAACACAGAAAAGCAAATCGTTATTTTCAGAAGCGATGATGGCAAAATATCGGTAGACGCTCATTTTGATGCTGAGACGACCTGGCTCTCTTTAGACCAAATGGCCGAACTTTTCGACCGGGACAAATCGACGGTGTCCCGCCATATCAAGAACATCTTTGATGAAGGGGAATTGCAGCGGATTCAGTTGTTGCAAAAATTGCAACAACTGCCGCCGACGGGAAAACCTATCAAGTGGAGTACTACAACCTGGATGTGATCATTTCGGTTGGCTATCGGGTAAAATCCCTGCGCGGCACACAATTCCGCATCTGGGCAACCCGTATTCTGAAAGATTATCTGAAAAAAGGGTTTGCCTTAAACGACGAACGCTTGAAAAACCTCGGCGGCGGGAACTACTGGAAAGAGCTGCTCGATCGGATTCGCGATATCCGTTCCAGCGAAAAAGTGATGTATCGTCAGGTATTGGAGCTCTACGCCGCTGCAACCGACTACGATCCCAAGAGTGAAGAAAGCCTCCAGTTTTTCAAAATCGTACAAAATAAGCTGCACTACGCCGCCCACGGCCATACCGCCAGCGAAGTGATCTATCTGCGCGTCGATAGCGACAAGCCTTTTGCTGGTCTCAGCAACTTTAAAGGCAGTCAGCCCACTCAGGCCGAAGCCATGATTGCCAAGAACTATCTCAGCGAGCAGGAACTGCGCGTGCTAAACAATCTCGTTTCCGCCTATTTTGATTTGGCCGAAATCAACGCCATCGAACAGCGCGAAATGCGCATGGCCGATT
>CAYQKZ010000450.1:0-2681 GCA_964418135.1 uncultured Desulfobacterales bacterium | reverse complement strand
CACGAACCACACGAAAATAACAAAAAAGGTTTTTCAGGTCATGATCATTGTTTCGTTCATGACACTTGCCCGGATGAGTGGAATCAAATGAATCAGAAATTCCCGGTTGCCGCTGGGGCCGAGAATAGGGGAGGGGATCACCGGAGCAGATGCCCATCCGATATCGCTGAAAAACCGGACCAATTCGTCGATCACGCCCTGATGCAGCAGCGGATCACGCACCACACCGCCTTTACCGACCTTGCCTTTGCCAACCTCGAACTGGGGTTTGATCAGTGCGATGATACTGGCGGTCGGCGTGATGAATTTCAGGACGGCAGGAACGACGATTTTCAGGGAAATGAAGGATACATCGATGGTTACCAGATCGACCGGCTCCGGTATCATGTGCTGCGACATGTTGCGGATGTTCGTCCGTTCGATCGGGATCACACGGGCATCCTGTCGAAGCTGCCACGCCAGTTGACCGTAACCCACATCCACCGCATAGACCCGTGCAGCGCCATGCTGAAGCAGGCAATCCGTAAATCCGCCCGTGGAAGCTCCGACATCCATGCATACCAGACCATCGACGGAGATTTCAAAAGACGAAATGGCCTTTTCCAGCTTGAGCCCTCCACGGCTGACATAGGGAAGGGCTTCTCCCTTCACCGTGATTTCCGAAGTTTCCGACACCGGATATCCGGATTTTTCAACAGGTCGGCTGTCCACGCGAACATTCCCGGCCATGATCATGGCCTGAGCCCGCTGCCGGGTGGCAGCCAGCCCTTTTTCCACCATCATCCGATCCAGCCGCATTCTGGATTCAGCCACGGGGCGCAGCCGCCATCCGCCGGCAGGCATCTGCGATCGCCAGTGCATCGATGCCGTATTTGGAGCGAAGCAGGGACTGGGCGCCGTGTTCCACGAACGTATCGGGAATTCCCAGACGGGTTATCCGGAATCCGGTGACGCCGGTGTCGTTCAGGCACTCCAGAACCGCACTGCCGAAACCTCCCTGTAAAACATTTTCTTCCACGGTGACAATGCGGGGAATCGTTGCCGCCAGTGAACAAATCAGCTCGCTGTCCAGAGGTTTGACAAAACGGGCATTGACCAGAGTGACCGATATGCCTTCTTTTTCCAGAATTTCCCGTGCCAGAACCGCTTCACCGACCGGCCTGCCGATAGCCAGAATCAAAATATCCCCGCCGTCCCCGAGAACCTCCGCTTTGCCGATGGGAATCGTAGGCGAATCAAGATCGACATCCACACCCCAACCGGCACCGCGTGGATATCTCATGGCAATGGGCCCGTTGTGGGAAACCGCAGTCTTCAGCATGGCACACAGTTCGTTTTCGTCTTTGGGCGCCATCACCACCATGTTCGGAAGGTTTCGCAGAAAAGAAAAATCGAAGAGCCCGTGATGGGTCGATCCATCTTCGCCGACAATCCCGCCGCGGTCGATGGCAAATACTACCGGCAGGGCTTCGATACAGACATCGTGAAGAATCTGATCGTAGGCCCGCTGGAGAAACGTGGAATAAATGGCGACGACCGGTTTAAACCCTTCGGTGGCCATGCCGGCCGCAAACGTAACCCCATGCTGTTCGGCAATGCCGACATCGAAAAACCGGTCGGGATAGGCTTCGGAAAAGTGGATCAGTCCGGTTCCTTCGGGCATGGCAGCGGTAATCGCAACGATTTGTTTGTTGGTTTCAGCCATCTTGAGCATTGCCTTGCCGAATACCTCGGTATAGGTCGCGGCTGCGGGTTTACGACCGTTGCTGACACCGGTCTGGATTTCAAAGCACCCGACCCCATGAAAATGCACCGGGTTTTTTTCTGCCGGCGGATACCCCTTGCCTTTGACGGTGGAGACATGAAGCAGGACCGGATCGCTCAGCATTTTGATATTGTTTAGAATATCGATAAGATGATTGAGCTTGTGGCCGTTGATGGGCCCGAAATATTCGAAGCTGAAGGCTTCAAAGAGCATTCCCGGCGTGATGAACGACTTGAAGGAATCTTCGGATCGCTTGGCGAACTGGTAAATATCATCCCCGATCATGGGCAGCGATTTCAGGAAGTCGCCGAATTCCCGGCGCAGGTCTTGAAGCATTTTGGCGGAAAATTTCCGACTGAGAAAAGAGGAAAGTGCGCCCACATTCTGATTGATGGACATCTCGTTGTCGTTGAGAATGACAATGATATCCTTATGAAGATCCCCAGCCTGATTCAGACCCTCGTACGCCATGCCGGCCGTCAGGGAGCCGTCGCCGATGACCGCGATAACTTTGGCCGGATCATGATTCAATCTTTTGGCACAGGATATCCCCAGACCCGCGGAAATGGATGTGCTGCTGTGACCGGCTGAAAACGCATCATAGGGGCTCTCGCTTCTGCGGGTAAATCCGGAAATGCCGTCATGTTGTCGCAGTGTGTGAAATCGATCTTTTCTACCGGTCAACAGTTTATGGGCATAGGATTGGTGCCCGACATCCCAGACGATTTTATCCTTGGGCGCATCGAAAACATAATGCAGGGCAATGGTCAGTTCCACAGCACCCAGGCTGGAAGCCAGATGGCCTCCGGTTTTGGAAACCACTTCAACGATGATTTTTCGAATTTCCGCTGCCAGTGCCGGCAGATCCGATCGCGGTATTTTTTTCAAGTCAAGCGGTGAGATAATTGTGTCAAGC